>CAIWVT010000546.1 GCA_903916135.1 uncultured bacterium | reverse complement strand
TTTTTCATTTAGCACATTTTAGAATAATTCCATTTATCAAATTACTTAAGTAATTGGAATAATATAATACACCATTTCTTTGGTATAATGGATTAATATTCGTATATTTGTCTCAATATGAGATATATAAAACTAAAAACAGAGGATATTGAGTTGTTAGAACTACTTGTCAAAACTAGCACCAACAATACCATAAGAAAACGTAGTCAGTGCCTTCTTTTATCACATCAAAAACGCACAATTAAAGATTTAGCGATGATTTTTGATGTTGAAAGAAAAACAGTCGAACGGTGGTTTGATAAGTGGGATTTTGAAGGTGTCAATTCACTCACAATTGCCTATGGTCGAGGGGTTAAAACTCGACTAAAAGGTTTTGAAGAGGTGATTAAACAACAAATTGAACTTCATAATCGCAACATAAAAAACATATTAACTTTTCTAAAAGAAGAACATAATATAATCGTCTGCAAAAGAACTTTGCGGAATTTTTTAAAAGATGCTCGGCTATAAATGGAAAAGGGCTCGACTTTCTTTGAAAGGTAAGCGCAATAAGGACGAATTTGAACTTAAACAAGAACAAATAAATGACCTTAAACAACTGGAAGATAGTGGATATATTGACCTTTATTTTTGTGATGAAAGTCATTTCGGACTTACGCCAAATGTGCCATATGCCTGGCAATTAAAGGAAAAGCCATTATTATTACCAGCAGCCAAAGGTAAGTTTCTAAATGTTGTTGGTTTAATGTCTCGAAAAAATGATTTGTTTTATCAAGTACTTGAAACAACGTTCAATACAGATAAAATTATTGATTTTATAGAAAGTTTTGTCAACCAAATAATAAAAAAAACCGTGGTAATACTTGATAATTCACCTATACATAAATCGAACAAATTCATGGCAAAAATCCAGGAATGGAAAGAAAAAGATGTTCTAATTTTCTTTTTACCACCATATTCTCCTGAATTGAACTTAATCGAGATATTATGGAGAAGAATCAAGTATAATTGGATACCCCTTGATGCTTATCTCTGTTTTCAGAATCTCAAAGAACGCTTGTCGTTTGTATTGAATAACTTCGGCACAAAATACGACATTATATTTTGACCATTACTTATTTAATGAGTTGGCGAAATTTTTGTGCAAATTAAATGAATTATTTAAATAAGTAATTGAAATTATTTATTGATGTATTTATTAAAATTAGTTGTGTATTTCAATTTTAATTCGTATATTTGTCTTATAATCAATACAGTATATATATTATGAGATACATTATATTAACAGATAAAGAACGAGAACAATTAGAACAATCTTACAAAACAAGCACTAATTTCATAGAAAGAAGTCGTAGTTTGCAGCTATTACTTTCTGACAGGAAAAATTCAATGGCAGACGTGTCAAGAATTACAAAGATAGACTTACAAGCAGTTGTAAGGTTATTTAATGCTTGGGATTCTGCCTCTGCAGAAAGCAAGATGGACACCTTATCAATCGCTTCTGGACGAGGTCCAAAAGTAAAGTTGGAACAAGTCAGAGATAAGCTTCCAGAAATGGTTGAAAAACACAGTAGAAACTTAAATCCGATTCTTCATTGGCTTTATATTGAACATAATATAAAGATTTGCAAACAAACTTTGCGAACTTTTTTAAAAGATGCTAGGCTATAGCTTTAAACGAGCCCGACTTTCGATAAAACACTTACGAAATGAAGAGCAGTTTGATAAGCAACAGTCTGAAATTATTAAACTAATAGAATTACACAAACAAGGATATTTAGATGTATATTTTGGCGATGAGAGTCACTTTGGATTAACTCCTAATTTGCCTTACGCATGGCAACACAAGGACAAACCCTTGCTGCTCCCTGCATGTAGGTCAAAGTCATTGAGCGTTTTAGGATTAATGACACCTTGCTGCAAGCTATATTCTAAAACCTTTGAACAAACAATTAATTCTGATATTGCTATTGAATTCATGGACGATTTTGCCAATCAAATATCAAAAAAAACAGTGGTAATACTGGATAATGCACCGATACATAAAAGTAAAAAGTTTATTGCCAACATTGCTCGCTGGAGAGAAATGGATCTGTATATTTACTTTCTTCCTCCATACTCTCCTGAACTGAACAAAATTGAAATACTTTGGCGATTTATTAAATACCAATGGATTCCATTAGATGCTTATCGTAGCTTTCAAAATCTCAAAGAACGACTGAACGAAACCTTACTTTTGGTCGGTTCAAAACATATCATTAAATATTATTGATTACTTACTACTTTCTTTGTCGTGTTTTTTTCTCCACTAACGACTTTTACCATAAAAACGCCCGAATAATTTGGAGATTGAATAATTGTTTTGGTGTCTGTCAGTTGTTTTGATATCAATAATTGCCCTAAAGAATTATAAACTTGTACAGAGCTATTAACGCTAATATCGCCCA
>CAIWVT010000545.1 GCA_903916135.1 uncultured bacterium | reverse complement strand
TAGAAGAAAGAATTGTTGCTAATTATTCAGCAAAGATAGGTAAAATAAAGATGATGTGTTTATAAAAGTTCACTTAAATGACATCACCCTACAGAAAAAACAACGCAGCCCTTGGCATGAGATTATTGTTTATTATGGAAGAGATGCGGAAGTTGTTGTCATTTGTTCTATGGAGTCCTTTCATACACAACGACACCTGTCTTGTGTATCTCATAGTAATGATAAATCCTCATCTTTTTGTTAATATGGTAGATTTTTGGATCGTCAACAAACAAAGTTATTTCTTCGTTGAATTCCGCCAGTTCTTTGTAAAGGCGATTCACTATAGGCCTTACTTCCCGTACGCCCTGAATCAAAATCATTAACTCTATCTTTCTGGTGAACTCTTTCGTTTTTTTCTCGCGCGCACCATAACGGATGATAGTCTCAGGTGCATAAAGCGCAACAATACGTTTGATAATTTCAGGATTCATTTTTAGTTTTTATATAGATGTTTTGATTATGGATTAAAATAATAGCACAAATTTACACAAAATATTCAATAGGATTTACTTGATGATGATTATTTTTTCAGAGATGTATCAGATGTCATGCCTACCTTATTTTATTTGAGTATCTATAAAATCGTTCGTAAGCCATATCATATAAATAAGCAATCTATACTCCTGCTGATAGCCATCCAATGCCTGCCACCCCCTTGGTATTTGGGATTTGGAGCTTGGTATTTATACTAACGGTATAATGGTAATATCATCGAACCGCTTAAAGTCATCAACATTATGAGTGAGTATGTGTTTGATGTTATAGGATTGCATCAAAGAAACAATATTTGCATCATGAATTATTTTCCCTGACAAATTATATTTTAAAATATTGCTGATTAGCTGCCTTGTTGTGAATTCATTTTCGCTGTATAGCTTAAATTGTTCGAAAAACTCTATTGTTTTTTCAACAAAGTCGTCAGCAAGTGGCGTTTTCATATCTTTAAGCAAACGGGTATAAGTAACGAGGAACTCCCGAATAACCTGCGTAGTTATGCAAAGTTCGTATGCATTATTGCGATAATAATTCAACTTTTCGCTCGCCTTATTGTATAAAGGTGAATCATTAAAGCTGAAATAAATCAACACATTTGTGTCAATCAATATCCTTTTATCGTCCATTGTCGTCATACATATCCTCTCTTCTGAAGGTCTCATTAGGATTTATTTCTCCTTTTATATTCAGAGACCATAAGGGTGCTTGCTCATGAACTTTGTCTTCGATAACAATCACGATATTGTATTCGCCTTTTGGCAAATTGGCAGGCAACGAAAGTGTCATTATAGAGTTTTCCGTTACAGTTGCTTTTGTGTTTAACGTTATCATGGTATTACATTTATTATTATTACAAAAATATATGGTTTCTATTTATATGTTGATTTTGGTTTAAGGTATTTCGTATGGCTTTATTAGGTTTAATTATTTTTAGAGTTCAAAGGTACACAATTTTTATGATATGACAAAATATTCAAAAATCCCTAAAAGATATAATACACCGAATACGTAACCCGAATATTTGCCAC
>CAIWVT010000544.1 GCA_903916135.1 uncultured bacterium | reverse complement strand
TGTGGCTCTAACTAAAATTATGCCTGCCAATAAAAGTTTTACATCTCGACGATATGTGATCAATACCATTTTTTTGGTAATTGCTTTGGTTTTTATTATCCGTCTTTTTTTTCTGCAAATTCTTGACAAAACCAATAAATCATCTGCAGACAACAATGTTTTCAGGTATTTAACTGAGTTTCCGGCACGCGGTTTGGTTTATGATTGCAATGGCAAACCACTTTTATACAACGAGGCCACCTACGATTTGATGGTAATTCCTCATCAAATGGGCAAATCATTTGACACCACTGGGTTTTGCAAACTTATCAATACCGACATCCTAACTTTTCGGAAAAGGATAAAAATGGCAACCACGTATTCTAATTTTTTGCCAACCATATATGATGAAAAAATTCCGAAGGAACAATATGGCATGTTGCAAGAACGCCTTTCTGAATATCCCGGGTTTTACATTCAAGCACGTACCATCCGTAATTATCCTCAACCCTATTGTGCACAGATATTAGGTTATATAGGCGAAACAACTCCTGGAATGCTCGAAAACGATGATTATTATAAACCAGGAGATTATATCGGTATCAGTGGTCTTGAAAAATCGTATGAAAAGGAACTGCGTGGAAAAAAGGGAATTAGAATTATCATGGTGGATGTTCATAATCGCGATATGGGAAGTTATATGAACGGCAAATTTGATGTGGAAGCGAAACCCGGACAAGACTTACATACTTATCTGGATGCCGACTTGCAAGAATATGCTGAAAAGCTTTTGCAAAATAAACGCGGCAGCGTTGTGGCTCTCGATCCAAGAACAGGTGGTATCATTGCCATAGCTTCTAGTCCTTCGTATGACCCGAATTTATTGGTAGGTCGCGAACGAACAAAAAACTACTTCGACCTTTTATCCGACAAAAACTTGCCTTTATTCAATCGTGCGCTATCCGGCAGATATCCCCCTGGTTCAACATTTAAACCTATTGTTGGGCTTATCGGTCTTCAGGAAGGAGTATTAAATACAACCATTACATATCCTTGTTACGGCGGTTTCCCTTTGGGCAATGGCAAAATGATTAAATGCCATTCGCATGGTTCACCATTAGCATTGTTGGGAGCTATACAAACATCCTGCAATGCCTATTTCTGCAAGGTGTTGAAAACCACTATTGAAAACAAACAATATCCCTCTACAGAAGCAGGCTTCAATGCTTGGCGCAATTTTGTTTTGAGTTTTGGTTTAGGCAATCCTTTGGGTATTGATTTGCCCAATGAATCTAGCGGAAACATTCCCACTAGCAAGTATTATGATAAATATTTCGGCAGAGGGCATTGGAGAGCACTTTCAGTGATTTCTATTGCCATCGGACAAGGCGAAATTTTACTTACTCCGCTGCAAATGGCAAATGTAGCGGCTATTATTGCCAATCGTGGTTACTTCTATACTCCCCATATCGTAAAAGCCATTGGCACCATAAGCAACCTGAATAAAAAATATTTGACAAAAAGATATACCAAAGTAAATCCAGAGTACTTTAATTATATAGTGCAAGGCATGTTGGGTGTTGTAGAGGGTGGCACCGCTCATAATGTTAGGATGGATAGCATAAAAGTTTGCGGCAAAACAGGTACCGTTCAGAATGCAGGCAAAAATCACTCAGTTTTTATTGCATTTGCTCCAAAGGATAGTCCACAAATTGCGATTGCTGCTGTTGTCGAAAACTCAGGTTATGGCGCCACGTGGGCGGCTCCGGTTGCCAGTTTGATGATAGAAAAATATTTGACGCACAAAGTGAAGCGTCTCGATTTGGAAAAAGAAATCATGGAATCCAAATTTATAAACAAAAACTAATGCGCCAACCTAAAAACATATTTTCAAATCTTGATTGGACCTTAGTGGGCATGTATGTGTTTTTTATCCTTGTGGGTTGGTTGAATATTTATGCCGCTGCCTATAATGAAGAACACAAATCTATCATTGATTTCTCGCAAGAGTATGGCAAACAATTTATGTGGATACTCATTTCCTTTGCGTTAATTTTGTTTGTACTCATATTGGATGCCAAATTTTTCGTTACCTTTTCTTATGTTGTCTATATTTTCGCCATCGCGTTTCTGCTGCTTACCTTGGTAATCGGAACAGAAGTCAACGGCTCTCGGTCTTGGATATATTTTTCCGAAACTGTTCGTTTTCAACCGCTCGAATTAGCCAAGTTTGCCACCAACTTGGTTTTAGCAAAGTTTTTGGGTGATATAAGTGTCCGTATGCAAGACATCCGAACGCGATTAAAAGCCTTGGTCATCATCGCGGTTCCTGCCATATTGGTTTTGATGCAAAACGAAACCGGCTCTATGCTTGTGTTTGCTTCGTTTATTTTCGTTTTGTATCGGGAAGGGCTTTCGGGCAATATTCTAATACTTGGCTTTGCTTTAATCGTGCTATTTATTTTCACCTTGCTGATTGATAAATTTATTGTCATAGCATTTATCACGCTTGCAGCCATTGTGTTTATATTTTTGATTCGCCGAAGCCGCAAAAACATCTTGCAGTTTTTGTTGATTTATGGATTGATAGTCGGCTTTATTTATAGTGTAAACGGCATTTACGAACACGTGCTTGAACCGCATCAGAAAAAACGTATTGATGTGTTTCTTGGGAAAGTTACCGATTTGAAAGGCAAGGGATATAACGTAAACCAATCTAAAATTGCTATCGGCTCTGGAGGTGCCTTAGGAAAAGGCTTTCTAAACGGTACACAAACCAAGTATAAATTTGTACCCGAACAAAACACCGATTTCATTTTTTGCACCATAGGCGAAGAATGGGGCTTTGTGGGCAGCGGCATCGTGGTAATCATGTTTGTGATGCTGCTGATAAGGATATTATTTGTGGCAGAGCGGCAACGATCTTCGTTTAGCCGCATTTATGGCTATGGACTTGCCTCCCTCTTGTTCTTCCATGTGATGATTAACATTGGCATGACCATCGGATTGGCTCCTGTGGTGGGGATTCCTTTGCCCTTTGTAAGCTATGGCGGCTCTTCGCTATTATCTTTCTCGGTTTTGCTCTTTGTGTTTATAAAACAAGATGCAAATAGGATGCAAGTGCTTTAGGTCAAAGACCAAAGGAACAAACCACTAAGACACTGAGACACTAAGAAAAAACCAAATAGAAACATAGAACATAGGGCATTTTAAATTTATGATTATTATTTCCGTGTACCTCTGTGTTTTTACTCCGTGCGCCTCTGTGGTAAAAAATCCTCCGTGTCTTTGTGGCTTTGTGTCTTTGTGGTAAAAAATCCTCCGTGCACCTCTGTGTTTTTACTCCGTGCGACTCTGTGGTAAAAAAAGCCTTCGTGTCTTTGTGTCTTAGTGCCTTCGTGGCAAAATTAAAACTTTTCGCGCTTGGTATTTGGTATTTGCCTGCCCCCTACTTGTCCAGAAGCACCGCTTGCTTCACCACAACAATTAACCCTTTTATATGTTGCACCTGCATGGCTGCCTTGGCTTCATCTTGCTTTTTGTAGGTGCCCACCACATAGATGAAACAGCCGTTCTTTTTGTAATAGCGCACCTCATCCGTCAATTTCAAGGTGTTCTTGAAATAATCCGGTGACGTGAAGGTTTTGGATGCAGCAATTTGAATACATATCACCGTGCCCGTATCTTTCACTGCCGGCTTTAGCTCTAAAGTTTTCGGAGCTTCACTACCCTTATTATTGATGCTATCATTTTTTTGTGGAGGTACAGCCTTGTGTATGCTATCATTTTGTAGCGGTGCTTGATGCAAACTATCCACTTTATTGATGCTATCATTTTTTTGAGGTGGCACAAGCTGGTGGATACTATCATTTTGTAGCGGTGCTTGATGCAAACTATCCATTTTATTGAGCGTATCTTTGATACCCGAAATCGTATCCAATTTAGGAGGCTTTACTTTTTCGTTTTTGCTTAACACAAAATCTATACCATCCACCATATCTCCATCCTCCACTGCCTTAATGGTAAACTCTCTAAAAGGCGGATCGCAGGAATAATCCAATACCTGCAACTGTTTAGCATCCACTTGAGCCACATAATCTCCCGGCATAAGCCCCACATTATTGATATAGCCATCCGATTCCGAAAGGGTTTCGGCTAATACTTTGTCGCTTCCTTTTTTGTAGAACTTGATTAATATTCTACCAATACCTGCTAATGTGTTGTTTTTATTCATATATGCCATTCCACTCACATCACCTACAGCAATTATTGGGATATACACTTTTTTAAATTGGTCAGGATCCACTAAAATTGAATACACCTTCTTTTTAAACCGCCATGAAATATTGTCTAAATCCTTATCATCAAACTCAACTATATAACTGATAAAAGGATTCAAATCGGGAATGCGAATAATGGAATCTTTTTCGCGGAATAACACATTACCACCTTGCACCTTAACGGAACTTAACTTAATAAAATGCTCCCCTACATCAAATTTGCCATTATTATTCAAATCCAAAAATGGATAAAGCGAAATTCCACCCTTACCAACAGAAGAGCTGTTGTTTGTATGCACATAGTGATGACCACTGCCCAAAGCCATACTGCCTTGTACCCCCTCTGAAGTTGTAACTGCGCCATTATTATAAGAAGCAGTAATATTGGTTTTAACAAATGGTAAATCAAATTTAAAACTTACATTTGCCGTATTACCTTTAAATAGTATATTTCTTTCATAATTTGCTGAAATATATCCAATTGAAATACTTTTTTCAATAGTTATTTTGCAATTCAAAATTTTAGCTGCACTAATATCGAATTGAGACGACGCACGTATATTGAATCCATGTTTCAATTTGTATGATAAAGATAAATCAGTATTAATGAAAGCTGACTGTATATTTAACCAATTAAATACTGTAGAAGAGTTCATGTTAAATTGTTTATAATTAACTGAAAGCATAATATTACCTGAATTAGAATTAACCTTTTCATACACTGATTGCATATAATCTAAATTAACATACCAAGAAGATTTTTTAATTCTAAAAGGTATTGTCAATTTAGCTTTTCGTTCTTCAAGCGCACTGACATTTGTGGCATGTTGTCCTTTTACATATTTCGTATAATCTATTCCTAAAGTAATAGACTTCAGAAACGTAACATTTAACAAACCCTTCGTTTTCACTCTATGGTCATATTCAATATTAATTAGTAACTTACTAAAGGGTTGTAGCGTAATTTTGGCATACGGGATAAAAACACCCGAGTCGAGAACTGAGGAATACTCCAAACCAGCCCCTACAGTTAAAAAACGAGCAACACCATAATTACAATCAAACTTCCCAAAACGATTCCAACTACTATCTTGCAATACGCCTAAAGATAAACCATATTCAAACTGCTTCGTAGGCATAACTGTATAGGGAACATTCAACGTGCGTTCTTCGGTACGTTCTTCGCCCATTAATCCATAAAATTTTTGTTTCAAAATTGTGTAACCATACACTATAGGAACTGTAAAGGTGTATGCACCGGAAGCATCAGCTTTAGTATAATCCACCAACACATTGTTTATATAAAGCTCTACGGTCCAATTGGGTTCAGTAACTGCATTAATGGTATAATGTCCTCTTGCTTTTCGAACAGTAGTGGATGCGTTTCGTACAGTAATGCCTATTACCGGTGCAGTTAAAGTTGAAATGGTCTGATTCGATATTTTCCCTACTTCTGCTTGTTTTATGAGCCTTTTATTATTGTCCACCCAACGCCATAAATAATTTAATTGACGGCTATCAAACTTTGATTTCAATGCGTAATTTGTAGATACGTGAAAATCACCATATAAAAATTCAGCACCAATGGCTAAATTAAGACTATTAGATGTCTTGCCGCTCCATGTTTGAGACGAAGAAAGACCCCAATCCAAAGTGCCAGACTTAATAAAATGATACTTTCTTTTTAGTATTGTATCTGCAATTATATCACCTTTCAATTTCGCAATGTTGCCCCTTATTTTTTCTAAGCGCTGCTGTTTAATCACAGGCAACTCAAAATTTGATTTTAAAATAATAAAAAGTGAGCGGTAATTAAAGGTCATTGTAATTCCAAAAATATCGGCAAAATCGGTGACTTCTAAATAGAGCATGCCATTTATTTTAAACAGGTCTTTAGAAAGATTGATAGTTTTGTCATTGTATTTTAACTGTTTCTTTGAGTAATCAAACACATATCTTTGGTTTTCCTTATCCACAAATCCACCCAAGCTGTCGCCTTTTTGTCCATAGAATGCAGGAATGCCCACAGCCTGAAATAAATCGCTAATATTTATATAAACTACACCCTTAGTAGAATAGACTATATCCATATAAAAATTTCCATAACCTTCCACCATAAAAAGCACAGACACTTCGTCGTATTCAAAAGGCGGTTCGTCTTTGTTGTCATTTGTAATTTCTTGGGCGTGCAGGGCTGTGCTGTAGGATAGCAGGCATAGGAGTGCTAGCGCGAGAAATTTTAGGACAAATGAGAGGCGGAGGGACATTTTTGGTTGGTTGATTGGTTAATTGGTTGATTAAGTTAATCCCGACACTGTGTGTACGGGACAGGTTAAGTTAATTGGTTGATCCCGACACTGCGTGTACGGGACAGGTTGAGTTAATCCCGACACTGCGTGTACGGGACAGGTTAAGTTGATTGAGTTAAGTAGGTTAAGTAGTTAATATGTTGATTCGTTAATTATACAATGATATTATTGAGTGCACTCCGAAAAATCCGATGAAGCAAATATTCGGACTAAAGTCCAGTATATATTCGTTTTGATTAACCCCAGTCTTAAGGCTGGGGTTATTAATATATAACAGTTTAAAGGACTTTAGTCCCAAATGAAAGACTTTTCGGAGTGGGTTCATAATTAGTATTTATATTTGATTTCTGTGAGCTTTTGTGATTAGAGTGGTGTGATTAGTGAAATTTTATTAAAAAAACAGCACCGCGCAAAGGTACGAAAAGATAATAGGATGAAGAAATTTTGAGCAAAAAATTTAACAACAGAGGACGAACAAACCACATAGACACATAGACACATAGGAAATTATACAATGATTTAATGATAAAATTAAGAGTGGTGCCTCGGTTAAACTCTGTGTTTTTCCTCTGACCTGTCCCGTACCGGACCTCGGGAGGTCGGGATTAACCCTGTGTTTTAAAAAAACGAACCACAGATCCCGCCTGACCGGACGGGCAGGGACATAGTGGTGCAAATATCCAAATTCCAAACTCCCTGCCTGCGTAACGCAGTCGGGTAAGCAAATTCCAAATATCAAGACTTCTCAAAAAGTCGTAGTACGACTCCAAGCCGTGCCACGACTATCACACTCCTATCCTGCAACCGGTCGGAGTATTCATCTGATGACTTGGAGTCATCTGATGAATTTGGTCAGCACGGGTTGTGAATTCTGCATTAATAATTGACGTTACATATTAACATTATTTTCTTTAATTTTTCAACCTTAGGAGAAAAGGGAATCGAGGGGAAATTGACCTTATTACCTTATTTTCTGCGAGATAAGGTAATAAGGTTAGGGTTGTGGTGCCTATCATTTCTACTAAGGTTAAAGGTAGAAAAATAAGGTTTTATTCTTTTTTGCGTAACAAGTTAATCAGATTAATCAAAAATAGAAAACAAATATGCCATAAGGCTTTTGACCCTGTAAGGGTCGCATGTTTATAGAAAAAAGATGCCTGCACCATTTGTTCGACCCCTTCGGGGTCGCATGTTTCTTGTTGATTAATTTGCTATAAACATTCGATGCCTAACGGCATCAGGCTTCATACCGTTCTATAAATATCACATCCCCATCCTCTAGCCAGTCGGAGTGCGACTTTAAGTCGCGCCCCGACTTCTAAAAAGTTTTTATTTGATCATTTGTTTTATTTGTGCTTTTCCCTTGTGAACCCTGCCCGAATCCTGCCTGCGTAACCTACCGTGTGGACACATCTTTTTCAATTTCTTTAGCTAATATCCAACCTTGATAAATCAAATAAAATTTGTCCAATCCCCTTTTCATTGTGATAGGTCCAGGTGCCCTTTGTTTCGTATAACCCTTCCAACCACCTATT
>CAIWVT010000543.1 GCA_903916135.1 uncultured bacterium | reverse complement strand
TTCAGTGTATTTGAAGTGGGAACTATTTCTCTTTTTCCATAAATCTCCCCTTTGCAAATCCACACTTTTACACCAATGCGCCCGTAAGTTGTATGTGCTTCTACAAGAGCATAATCAATATCTGCACGTAAAGTATGCAATGGAATACGGCCCTCCTTATGAATTTCTGTTCGTGCCATTTCTGCACCACCAATACGTCCTGAGCATTGAACTTTAATACCTTCAGCACCCATTCTCATAGTTGAAGCCACACCAGTTTTAACTGCCCGACGATAAGAAATCCTACCTTCAATTTGTTTAGCTATTGTTTGAGCTACTAAAACAGCATCAAGTTCTGGACGCTTTATTTCATTAATATTTATCTGAATTTCCTTATTCGTTATTTTTTTTAATTCCTCTTTTAGCTTATCAACTTCCTGACCACCTTTTCCAATAATGATACCAGGGCGAGCAGTATGAATAGTTACAGTAATAAGCTTCAAGGTACGTTCAATAACGATTTTTGAAATACTAGCCTTTGATAGACGAGCATTTAAATACGTTCTGATTTTCTTATCTTCTATCAATTTACTTCCAAAACTTTTTCCGCCGAACCAATTTGAATCCCATCCCTTGATTATTCCTAATCTGATTCCTATTGGATGTGTTTTTTGTCCCATCTGGATAAATTTATTAATTATTAATATTATCTTTATTTTCAATATCTTCTGTAGAAAATATCTCATCATTTCTGCTGTCCACTACTAAAGTAACATGATTCGAACGTTTTTTAACGCGATGAGCACGACCTTGAGGTGCAGGTTGAATTCTTTTTAATTGGCGTCCGCTATCAACGAAAACCTCTTTAACATACAAATTACTTTCTTCTAAACGCATACCTTCATTCTTTGTTTGCCAATTTGATATTGCCGACAATAAAAGTTTTCGCAAACGTTCTGAGGCTTCTTTTGGCGATGTTTTCAACAAAAATAAAGCTTTATCTACATTCATGTGTCTAATTTGGTCTGCAACCAACCTCATCTTCCTTGGCGATGTAGGGCAATTTACCAAACGTGCAAAGTATCTTTTCTTACTAGCTTCTTTTGCCTTATTTGCACTTATACGTTTTCTTTCTCCCATGTTATTATATGTTTTGAAGCTTTTTGTTTATTTTTTTGATTTATTTCCAGCATGACCTCTAAAAATTCGAGTAGGTGAAAATTCACCTAATTTATGCCCGACCATATTTTCCGTTACATAAACTGGAATAAATTTATTACCATTATGTACCAAAACTGTTAACCCAACAAAATCTGGTGAGATAATTGAGCCTCTTGACCATGTTTTGATTGATGTTTTTTTATTTGATTCTGCCATCTGAAGAACTTTATTCTCCAGCTTGAAATGTATGTACGGACCTTTTTTTAACGAACGACTCATATTATTAAACTAAACAGGTTCTAATTATTTTTTTCTTCTTTCAATGATGTATTTATTCGACATTTTCTTTTTATCTCTCGTTTTATAACCCCTTGAAGGCGTTCCTTTACGAGTTCTTGGCAAACCTCCCGAAGCTTTACCTTCACCACCACCCATTGGGTGATCAACTGGATTCATAGAAACACCTCTATTCCTTGGACGGCGACCAAGCCATCTTGACCTTCCTGCTTTCCCTGATACTTCAAGATTATGATCAGGATTGGAAACCATTCCAATAGTAGCTTTACATGATTGCAAAATTAAACGAGTTTCGCTTGAAGGTAATTTTACTACAGCATATTTCCCATCTCTTGACATCAATTGTGCAAATGTGCCTGCTCCTCGTGCCATTTTTCCACCTTCACCCGGGCGCAATTCTATATTATGAATTATTGTACCAAAAGGAATTTCACTTAAATATAAGGAGTTGCCAACATCTGGCACAACACCTTTCCCAGATGCAATTTTCTGTCCCACTTTCATTCCTTGAGCAGCTATTATATAACGCTTTTCACCATCATTATAGGAAAGGAGCGCAATACGTGCAGTTCTGTTTGGGTCATATTCAATAGAAACAATTGTTGCCGGTATATTTTCTTTATCTCTTTTAAAATCAATAATTCTATATTGTTTTTTATGACCACCACCAAGATAACGCATGGTCATTTTTCCAGTATTGTCTCTTCCACCAGATCTTTTAGTACTTTCTAATAAACTTTTTTCAGGTTTACTTGCAGTTATCTCGTCAAAAGTACTAATTACTTTGAAGCGTTGACCAGGTGTTGTCGGTTTATGTTTCTTTAATGCCATTGTTATTAAATATTGCTATAAAAATCAATTGTTTCTCCTTTAGCTAACGTTACGATAGCTTTCTTTGTTGAATTTTTACGACCAGAAATATATCCTGCCTTAGTGTATCGTGATTTCAATTTCCCCATAGAATTTAATGTGTTCACTGAATCAACTTTCACTTCATAAAACTCCTCAACAGCTTTTTTTATCTGTAACTTATTTGCCTTTTTATCTACAAGAAAAGCATACCGATTGAGAGTCTCTCCCAAGTGTGTCATTTTCTCTGTAATTACTGGCTTTATAATCAAACTCATTGCTCTGCTTTTTTAATTATTTTTGAAACATTTCGTTTATCTTCTGCACAGAACTTTCTATTAATAATAGATTATTAGCATTCAGAATCTCGTATGTATTTATTGATTCTGCTGTTAGAACTTTTGAATCTTTTAAATTCCTTGAAGACAAATAAACATTATTATCAACATAAGGAAGTACCATCAACGTTTTTTTTCCTGCTAAGTTCAATTTGCTTAATAATTCTAAATAACTTTTTGTTTTCACTTCTTCAAAAGTAAAATCTTCAAGTAATATTATCTGGTTATCTTTTGCTTTATATGTTAAAGCTGATCTACGGGCTAATTGTTTTACCTTTTTGTTTAATTTAAAATTATATACTCTTGGGTGAGGTCCGAAGGCTCTAGCTCCTCCAACAAATACAGGGGAATTCGTATCACCTGAACGTGCTCCTCCAGTACCTTTTTGACGTTTCAATTTTTTAGTACTTCCAGACATTTGTGAACGTTCCTTTGAACTGTGTGTTCCTTGGCGTCTATTTGCTAAAAATTGTTTCACATCAAGATAAATAGCATGATCATTCGGCTCAATTCCAAATATAGCATCGTCTAAAGAAACTTTTTTGGTAGTTTTACTACCATCTATTTTATAAACATCTAACTCCATCTCTCAATTTTTATATATGCACCTTTAGCACCAGGAACAGACCCTTTTACTAAAATTAGATTCTTTTCAGGTATTAGCTTTATTACCTGACTATTAATAATTTTCACTTTATCATTACCCATTCTTCCAGCCATTCTTAATCCTTTAAAAACACGTGAAGGATATGAAGATGCACCAATAGAACCAGGAGCACGTAAACGGTCATGTTGTCCGTGTGTTTTTTCACCAACACCACCAAAGCCATGTCTTTTAACAACACCTTGAAAACCTTTTCCTTTGGATGTTCCTACAACATCAATAAATTCACCTTCAATAAAAATATCAACAGTTAATACTTCCCCAAACTGTTTCCTATGACCCTCTTCAAATCTTGAGAATTCAGCTAAAACTTTTTTTGGAGTAGTTCCGGCTTTTGCAAAATGTCCCTTCATGGGTTTATTTGTTCTGCGTTCTTTCTTTTCATCAAAAGAAAGCTGAATTGCATCATAACCGTTCTTATCTTTAGTTAATACTTGCGTTACTACGCAAGGTCCAGCTTCAATGACTGTACAAGGAATATTCTTCCCTGCCTCATCAAAAATACTGGTCATTCCAATCTTCTTTCCTATTAACCCTGACATCGTTTCCTTTTTAAACTTTTGTAAAAAATAACTACACTTTTATTTCAACTTCAACTCCATTTGGAAGCTCTAATTTCATTAAAGCATCAATGGTTTTTGAAGTAGTACTGTAAATATCCAATAATCTTTTGTATGTTGACAATTCAAATTGCTCACGCGCTTTTTTATTTACAAAAGGTGACCTCAATACAGTATAAATCTTTTTATTTGATGGCAATGGGATGGGACCACTTACCACAGCTCCAGTTGACTTTACGGTTTTTACAATTTTTTCCGCAGACTTATCAACCAAATTATGATCGTATGATTTTAATTTTATTCTAATCCTTTGACTCACTTTATTTATATTTTTATTAATTATGATACAATAGGTAAATATCCTTTAATTTTAAAGATTACATCATCGGCAATTTCTTTTGGTGTTTCATCATAATGAGAAAATTCTAAAGATGATGTGCCACGCCCTGAAGTAATAGTTCTTAAAGCTGTAATATATCCAAACATTTCTGATAATGGAACAGTAGCTTTTACTATTTGAAATCCAATTTTTGCTGAAATATTCTCTAAATGTGCTCTCCTTTTATTCAAATCTCCTGTTACATCCCCAACAAATTGTTCAGGAGTGACAACTTCAAGTTTCATAATCGGTTCCATTAACACACAATTTGCTTTTTTGGCTGCTTCTTTAAAAGCTAACCGAGCCGCAATTTCAAATGCCATAGCATCGGAGTCAACTGTATGAAATGTACCATCAATCAACCGTACTTTTGCAGATTCAAAAGAAAATCCAGCAAGTACACCATTTTGCAGTGCTGCTTTAAAACCCTTCTCTGATGCTTTTATAAAGTCTTTTGGTAATCTCCCGCCTTTTATTTCATCACAAAATTGCAAGCCTTTAACTCCATTATCTGCTGGTGAGATTTCAAAATCTAAATCAGCGTATCTACCTCTGCCGCCTGTTTGTTTTTTATATAATTCTCTATGTCGAACAGCGGTTTTTATGGCTTCTCTATAGGCTACTTGAGGAATTCCATGATTGCAATCAACTTTATGTTCTCTTTTTAAACGGTCTAAAATAATCTCCAAATGAAGTTCACCCATCCCGCTTATAATAGTTTGTCCTGTTTCTTCATTATTTCTAATTCTGAAAGTAGGATCTTCTTCTGCAATTTTATTTAAACAAGACATTAGTTTATCAATATCAGCAGTTGTTTTTGGTTCAACAGAGATATTAATTACCGGTTCTGGAAATTTAATTGTTTCCAATATTATTGGATTTTTCTCAGCGCAAAGTGTATCTCCTGTTCTGATTTCTTTAAAACCAACCAAAGCACCAATATCTCCGGCTTCAATCTCATTAATTTGGATTTGCTTGTTAGCGTGCATCCGTAATATCTTCGAAACACGTTCTTTTTTACCCGTGTTTGCATTATAGATAAAAGAACCTGTAGTTAGTGTGCCAGAGTAAACTCTAAAAAATGCAAGCTTTCCAACATAAGTATCAGTTGCAATTTTGAATGCAAGAGCACTGAAAGGCTCTGAAGCGTTTGAATGACGCACCTCAACTTTTTCAGTAAACGGATTTATTCCTTCAATTGCAGAAATGTCAAGAGGACTTGGCAAATATAGAATTATTGCATCTAACAATGTCTGTACAGCTTTATTTTTAAAAGAAGAACCACATAAAACAGGAGTAATCCGTAATTCAATGGTAGCTTTGCGCAAAGCAGCTATAATCTCCTCACTTGATATAGAATCAGCATCATCCAAGAATTTTTCTAACAATGCTTCGTTTTCTTCCGCAGCACCTTCAATAATTTTAATACGATATTTTTGTACTGTCTCTTTAATCTCTTCAGGAATCGGAATTTCAGTAAAATTAACACCTAAAGATTCTTCATCCCATTCATAAGCTTTGTTTTGAACTAAATCAACAATGCCTCTGAAATTATCTTCTTCGCCAATCGGTAACTGTATCACTACAGGATTAGCATGAAGTTTTTCTTTAATCTGATTAATTACTTCATAGAAATCTGCACCAGAGCGATCCATTTTATTGACAAAACTGATGCGAGGTACATGATATTTATCGGCTTGATGCCAAACAGTTTCTGATTGTGCTTCCACACCGCCAACAGCACAAAAAAGTGCTACTGCTCCATCAAGGACTCTCAGGCTGCGCTCTACCTCTACGGTGAAATCCACATGCCCGGGTGTGTCAATTATATTTATTTTATATGGAGTATCATTTGTTTTCCAATATACAGTGGTAGCAGCTGAGGTGATGGTGATTCCTCTTTCTTGTTCTTGCTGCATCCAATCCATGGTAGCATTGCCTTCATGAACTTCACCCATACGATGGTTAATGCCAGTATAATACAAAATACGCTCCGTAGTCGTGGTTTTACCCGCGTCTATGTGCGCCATAATGCCAATATTTCTAATATTTTCTAATTTCTCTGACATTCAATTTTATATTATATCCCGTTTCGCACCGTGTTATTAAAACTTAAAGTGTGAAAATGCTTTGTTAGCCTCTGCCATACGGTGAGTGTCTTCTTTTCTTTTAAAGGCTGCACCCTCTTCTTTATAACCAGCCATAATTTCTGAAGCTAATTTTTGGCACATTGACTTTTCGTGGCGTTTACGGGAGTATTTTATCAGGTTTTTCATACCTATAGACATTTTTCTTCCAGGTCTGATTTCCGAAGGAATCTGGAAGGTTGCACCACCAATTCTACGACTGCGTACTTCAACAGCAGGCGTAACATTAGCAAGTGCTTTTTTGAACACATCAAGTCCGTTCTCGCTTGTTTTTTCAGATACTATATCTATAGCATCATAAAAAACATTAAATGCAATATTCTTCTTTCCCGTTAGCATAAGATTGTTAACAAATTTTGTTACCATCTGATCGTTATACTTAGGATCGGGAAGAATAATTCTTTTCTTAGGTGTTGACTTTCTCATTTTATACTAAAAAATTTCTTGACAGTTCTTATTTTGCTTTTTTTGCTTTTGGACGTTTAGTTCCATATTTTGAGCGTCGTTGGTTTCTGCCATCAACACCCGATGTATCTAAAGCTCCACGAATGATATGATAACGAACACCCGGCAAATCTTTCACCCTACCGCCTCTAATCAGTACAATAGAGTGCTCTTGCAAGTTGTGACCTTCGCCCGGAATGTAAGCATTTACTTCCTTCCCATTTGTCAACCTTACTCTGGCAACTTTTCGCATTGCTGAATTTGGCTTTTTTGGAGTAGTAGTATATACTCTTGTACAAACACCACGTCTCTGTGGGCATGAGTCAAGAGCACGTGACTTGCTTTTCTCTGTTAATTTCGTGCGTCCTTTACGAACTAATTGCTGTATTGTAGGCATATCTACCGTTTTTTAACATTAATCTTATCCTATTTTTTTCGGACTGCAAAGGTAATTCTTTATTTTATATTAGCAAGTACTTTGTGAAAAAAAAAATATTTATTTTCATTTCATCACATTTTTTTAATAAAACAGTCTGAAATAAAAATGTAATTTACTAAATTTGATGCAATTAAAATCTGCTATAAAAAGCATACCAATTTTTTTTCAAAACGAATTTCTTGTAAAATTACACCATATATATTATATAATGATGCTTTCGCAGCTTTTTTTTCGCGGTATATTCTTATAAATCGTACCTTTGCAGCCCTTATGAAGAAAAATTTCTTATCTGAACTTAACGAAACCCAACGAAGAGCTGTTGAATGTATCAACGGACCGCTTATGGTACTTGCTGGTGCAGGCTCTGGTAAAACGCGGGTATTAACCTATCGTGTGGCACAGCTATTGAACGAAGGCGTTGACCCGTTTAATATCCTTTCTCTTACCTTTACTAATAAGGCGGCTCGAGAAATGAAAGACCGTATCATACGTCTGGTAGGTTCTTCGGATGCTATGAATGTATGGATGGGAACTTTTCACTCCATCTTTGCTCGTGTATTGCGTGTGGAAGGTCATGTGCTTGGGTATCCTTCCAATTTCACAATTTATGATACCGACGATACCAAGAGTATCATGAAAGCCATCCTGAAAGAACAAAACTTGGATGTGAAACAATATCCGCCACCATACATATTGCACCGTATCTCTACAGCAAAGAATAATTTGATGTCGCACGAGGATTATAATCGTAATGCAGAACTCACAGATTACGACAAAGCATCGGGAAAACCGCAAATGGGGCAGCTATTCACCATTTATCACAATAAGCTGCGGAGATCATTCGCTATGGATTTTGATGATTTGCTCTATAATATGAATTTGATGCTGCGCGATTTTCCTGAGATACTCTATAAGTATCAGCAAAAGTTCACATATATTTTGGTGGATGAATATCAAGATACCAATTATGCGCAATACATGATTATAAAGAAATTGGCTGCTAACAACGAAAACCTATGTGTGGTAGGCGATGATGCTCAAAGCATTTATGGGTTTCGGGGAGCTAATATTCAAAATATATTGAACTTTAAGAATGATTATCCCGATGCACAAACGGTGAAATTGGAGCAGAACTATCGTTCTACGCAAAATATTGTGAATGCTTCCAACAGTGTTATTCAGAAAAATAAGAAACAATATTATAAAGAAATCTGGACGGAAAACGAAGAAGGCAACAAGATTGTATTGCTGAAAGCATCCTCAGACAATGAAGAAGGCTCGATGATTGCCAGCTCGGTGTTTGAAACTAAAATGAATTTTCAGCTTGCTAATTCTGATTTTGCAGTGCTATATCGCACCAACGCACAATCGCGTTCCATCGAGGAGGCGATGCGTCGCTTGAATATCCCTTATAAAATATATGGTGGACTCTCATTTTATAAGCGGAAGGAAATTAAAGATTTGTTAGCCTATTTCAGGCTTATTGTTAATAATAATGATGAGGAGGCTTTGTTTCGTTGTATCAACTTCCCTGCTCGCGGCATAGGTGAAACGACGCTTCAGAGAATCATTTTGGCTTCAAATGTAAATAAGAAAAGCATCTGGGAGATTATTGAAAATGCACCTTTATATAATATGCCACTCAATGCGGGTATTATGCAACGCTTGAGAGATTTCTCGACGATGATACGCAGTTATTCGGTGCAAGTGCCCATTAAGAATGCTTATGAAATTGCAAAACATATTGCCGGTGCAAGCGGCATCTATAAAGAACTGAAACAAGACGACTCCCCAGAAGGTGTGGGCAGGTTGGAAAATATTGACGAGTTGCTCAATGCTATCAAAGAATTTACTGAAAAGGAACATATATTTGCACCGGACGGCACCTTGATTGAAAATTCAATTAAATCGCTGGATATTTTTATGCAAGACATCGCGCTGCTGACAGATGCCGACACTGAAGACAAAAACAACACCGACCGCGTTTCGTTGATGACCATACATCAGGCAAAAGGATTGGAATTCCCTTATGTTTTTGTGAGTGGTATGGAAGAAAATCTGTTTCCTTCAATGCAGTCCTTGCACAGTCGGGATGATTTGGAGGAAGAGCGTCGTTTGTTTTATGTGGCTATCACTCGGGCTATGAAACGACTCACATTGTCGTATGCTGAAAATCGTTATAAATACGGCGAAATGATTTTTAGCGAAGCAAGTCGGTTTATTGACG
>CAIWVT010000542.1 GCA_903916135.1 uncultured bacterium | reverse complement strand
TTAGAATAATATGATATGAAACAAAAAATTATAGCCGCCAACTGGAAAATGAACAAGACTTTGCCCGATGCGGTGCAACTGATTGAGCAAATTAGCGATTTCATCATGACGAAGCGTCTGCGCTTTATGGATGAAAACGTCATGGTGGTGTTGGCGTTGCCCTTCGTTTATCTGTATGAAGCCCTCTATATCACACGCAATGTGCCTCATTTGGCATTGGCAGCCCAAAATTGCTACACCGAGCGCAAGGGTGCTTTCACGGGCGAAATTTCTGCCGAAATGTTGCAGAGTATCGGCACCGAATATGTCATCATCGGACATTCCGAACGTCGCAATTATTTTCATGAAGACGACAATACGCTAATGAAAAAGGTGGATATGGCTTTGGAATACGACCTTCGCCCCATCTTTTGCGTGGGGGAGCAATTGAACGAACGTATGGAAGATCGCCACTTTCATGTCATCCAAAATCAGCTCAAAAATTCGGTGTTTCATCTGCCCGAAACCGATTTCGCGAACGTGGTCATCGCGTATGAACCCGTGTGGGCGATAGGCACAGGCAAGACGGCGAGCCCCATTCAGGCGGATAGGATGCATCAGTTTATCCGCAGCGAAATCCGCAACAACTATAGCGAAAAAACCGCCTGCAACACCTCTATCCTCTATGGCGGAAGCTGTAATGCCGAAACCGCCCGCGAATTGTTCTCCAAAAATGATATTGATGGCGGGCTGATTGGCGGCGCATCGCTCAATGCGTGCGATTTTCAGAAGATTATCGAATCACTTTACTAAACCAACATGAATTATATAGAACTGAATTGCGAAATATTTCCGCCGCGTTTCATTGAGATTGTGATGGCAGACCTGTCCGACTTCGGCTTCGAGAGTTTTGTGGAAAACGATAATGGTTTTCAGGCATACATCCCCGAAAAAGATTTCAACAAAACGCTTTTTGCTGCATTGGATATTCTGAAAAACAAGGCTATTCAAATTAAATATAGCACCAAACTTATTCCCGAACAAAATTGGAACGCCCTGTGGGAAAGCAATTTCGAAGCCGTAGAAATTGATAAGCTTTTGTATATCCGCGCTCCGTTTCATCGCGCCAAGGAAGGTTTCCAACACGAAATCATCATCGAACCCAAGATGTCCTTCGGCACAGGTCATCACGAAACCACCCATCTGATGGCGAAGCTTCTCATGGAACATCCCATCAACGACCTTTCCCTGCTCGACATGGGCTGCGGCACCGCCATACTTGCCATTTTAGCCCACAAGATGGGCGCAAAACCCATCCTCGCCATTGATAACGACAAATGGGCTTTCAACAACGCCATAGAAAACATCCAAAAAAACGACGCCGACGCCATAGAAGTCATCTTAGGCGACGCCTCACTGCTCACCAACCAAGCGTTCGACATCATTTTAGCCAACATCAACCGCAACATCCTCCTGAACGACATCCCCGCTTATGCCTCCGTGCTAAAAACAAACGGATTGCTGCTCTTGAGCGGCTTCTACGAAAGCGATTTGCCCGCAATAAAACAAAAGGCTGCACAATTTCAACTGAATTTTGAACGTTATTTGGTGAGGAATGAGTGGTGCGGTGCTGTTTTAATGAAAAATTAAAAATGAAAAATGAAAAAGGGGGGATTGTTCTATTGTTTTATTGTTTAATTGTTGGGGGAAGCTGAGTGTTTCTTAATGTTCTTAGTGCCTTAGTGGTTATTTTTTAAATTAAAAGTTATAAATTATAAATACAAAATAAAAAATCATAAATCATAAATCTCAAATAACAAATGGTTCTTTATTTTTATGACTAAATTATTGGGGGAAGCTTAGTGTTTCTTAGTGTTCTTAGTGCCTC
>CAIWVT010000541.1 GCA_903916135.1 uncultured bacterium | reverse complement strand
TTTTTGTGATGTCGCTTGCTATCGGCTTCGTTATAGAACTCTTAGGGAAAATCATCCGCTTAGAGCAACGTAGAAAATAAAACTCTGACCGCATCAAGGGTTTCTTGTTTTTTGCAAAATGCAAAGCGAACCTGCTTTGTGATTATATCCTTTCCATAATAGAATGAAGACCCCGGCACAGTTGCCACACGGGTTTTCAAAATGAGCTTTTTGCTGAAATCCATATCGTTTTCAGCTTTTAGCATAGCATATAAATCGCTGACGTCAGCGATGATATAGTAAGCACCTTTGGGATTGAAAGGTTTGAAGCCTGCCATGACAAGCGTTTCGGTTAAGTGCGCCCGCGATTGTTGGTATTTATCCTGAAGTTGCCTATAATATTCATCGGGAAAAGCCAAGGCTTCTGCGGCAGCATGTTGAAAAGGTGTAGGTGCACCCACGGTTAAGAAATCGTGCACTTTGCGGATGCGTGCCGTGATATTTGGAGCAGCAATAGCCCAGCCCACCCGCCATCCGGTTACGGAATAGGTTTTAGAAATAGAATTGATGGTGATGGTTCTGTCTTCCATGCCTGAGAGGGAAGCCAAAGAGATGTGTTGCGCACCATCATATATAATATGCTCATAAATCTCATCGGTGATGGCATAGCAATCCCATTTTTGGCAGAGGGCGGCAATAAACTCAAATTCGGCTTGCGTGAAGACTTTTCCTGTAGGATTGTTGGGAGTATTGATAATGATGGCTTTTGTTTTAGCGTTGAAAGCCGCAGCAAGTTCTTCGTAATCAAAATGCCAGTCGGGAGTATGCAGCCTAACGTATTTAGGTTTCGCGCCCGACAATATGCCATCTGGACCGTAGTTTTCGTAGAAAGGCTCGAAGATGATAATTTCATCACCCGGATTGATAATTGCTTTTAAGGTGGCAATCATAGCTTCGGTGGCTCCGCATGTAACAGTGATGTCGGTATCTGGATTTGATTTGATATGATTAAATGTCCACGCTTTTTTGCTGATGGCTTCGCGCAACTCAGGTTCTCCGAAAGTAACAGGATATTGATTCCAATTTTCGTTGATGGCTTTGATGGCAGATTGTTTGATGTCGGCAGGGCTTTCGAAGTCGGGAAACCCTTGTGAAAGGTTAATGCCATTCATGGAATCGCTCACGCGTGTCATTTCTCTAATAACGGATTCAGTGAAGGTTTCGGTGATGTAGGAAAGGTGTTTCATCGGGATACGTAAATTGATTTATTATATGGTTTATTATGTAAAAGGGTGGAATGGTCAAATATGGAAATGTTGCTTATTGCATTTTAGGGCTATTAGAGTCAGAGGGTTTTTCTTTCTTATGCAAAGACAAACATAGTCCAAAAGAATCAATCAATTCAATCCATAAAAACTTCTAACCACTTGGATAACATAATCCAATTCCTCCTCATCAATTTCAACATTCATGGGCAAAGAACAAACTTCGCGGCTCAGTGCTTCTGTTTCAGGAAAACCACGGTCGGGTAAGTTCAAGGCTTTATGCTTATAATAAGGTTTGCGAAACTGGGTAAGTATTTCGATTCCATGCTCTTTTAGATAATCGGAGAATTCGCTTCCCTGTTTGGAGCGTAAGGTGTAATTTTGATACACATGATCGAAACCCGCACGATTGTAATGAGGTAATAATAAATCTGGAATATCAGAAAAGGCTTCGAGATATTTGTTGGCGATTGCTTTTCGTTTGTCAATCCATTGTCTCATATACCGTAGCTTCACATCAAGAAATGCTGCTTGCATATTGTCGAGTAAACACGTAAATCCATGTCCACAATATTCGCCCGTTTCGCGGTCTTCACCATTAAATCTCATTCTGCGCGCATACGTGGCAATTTTTTCGCTGTTGGTAGTGATTGCACCACCATCGCCATATCCTCCAAGGATTTTAAACGGATAAAAACTAAAGCAACCTGCCGTACCCCAAGCACCCGCTCCGATACCATTGATGGATGAGCCTAAACTTTGACAGGCATCTTCGATAACAACCAAATTGTATTTCTCTGCAATCTTCAAAATAGCAGGCATATCAGCCATCCATCCGCTTAAATGCACCGGCATAATGCCTTTGGTGCGAGAGGTGATAACTTCATTAATTTTATTTACATCAATATTGAAGTCGGAAGTAACATCCACCAAGATAGGAGTTGCGCCCACATTCACGATAGCAGAACAACTTGCAACAAAAGTATGAGCGGGAACAATGACTTCGTCGCCTGGTCCGATACCGGCAGCACGCATGGAAACATGCAGAGAATCGTACCCACTGTTTAAGCCAATGGCATATTTGGTGCCAACAAATTTAGCAAGATTATCTTCGAATGATTTTAAATGACCGCGATTGATGAGTTCACCTTTTTCCATGATTTCAAAATAAGCAGCATCAAGCTCAGGCTTTAACATTCGGTAGAGTTTGCCTGGATCAACAAAGCGGACTTTTCTTTTTTCCATAAGTAAATTGAGTTATAATATTTCTTTAATTGTTTTAATTATATCGTCTTTGGTTTTGTAATAAACGCTTTCGAGGCTGGATGATGCTGGAGCAGGAACATCGGGCAAACAAACACGTTTTATGGGTGCTTTCAGGTATTGGAAACAATGTTCGGCAACTAATGCGGAGATTTCTCCGGCAACACTTCCTGTTTTCCATGATCCATCAGCAATGACAAGTTTACCTGTTTTTTTAACAGAGTTGAAGATTAGTTCTGTATCCAAAGGTTTGATGGTTCTCAAATCAATAAACTCCACGTCAATGCCTTGTTGTTTCAGGTCATCAACCGCTTTTTGCGATTCAATAGCCATATAAGAAAATGAAACAAGTGTGAGAGCCGTACCTTCATTTCTGATAATTCCTTTGCCAATTGGTATTTGATACATTTCTTGGGGCACTTCGTCTTGGGAATTATAGAGCCATCTGTCGTCAATAAAAACAACAGGGTTTTCGTCCATGATGGAAGAAACCAGTAAGCCTTTTGCATCATAAGGTGTGGAAGGAGCTACGACTTTTAATCCGGGCACATGGGCAAACATGGAATGTAATGCTTGTGAATGTTGAGCTGCTTGTTCGCCACCGCGATTCACAATCAACCAAAACACAACGGGTACGGAAGATTTTCCTCCATTCATATAATGCCAGTTGGCAGCTTGATTTATGATGGGATCGAAAGCATACAGCACAAAATCAACACGAGGATGCACAACGATGGCTTTCATGCCAGCAATGGAAGCACCCACAGCAGCACCTGTTATGGCATTTTCAGAAACAGGCGTGTCAATAACACGTTCTTCGCCAAATTGCTGAATCAATCCGTTGCATGTGTTTCCAACATACCAAGGGCTTTTGACCCCCTGACCCATTAAGAAAACCGTATCATCGGCTTCCATCATCTGTCGGATAGCTTCATTTATCGCCAAGCCAAAATTTAGTTTTCTACTATTTGAATACATATTCACAAAGGTCTTCTTTTAGAGGTTTAGGACTGTTTCTGGCAAAATCATTTGCAGCGTTGACTTCTGTTTCAACCGATTGTTCTATCAAAGTAAGCTTGTCTTCAGTCGAAATATTATTTTCCATCAAATATGATTTAAAAAGAATCAGGGGATCTCTTTTCAACCATGATTCTATCTCATCTTTTGGACGAATATCAGTATGGGAACCCTGAACATTATCATCAGGTCCCACATGACCACGGAAACGGTAGGTTAGAAATTCAATAAAAACCGGACCCATTCCATTTCTGCAATGCTCAACAGCTTTTTTTGCGGTTTCATAAACTTTTAGGACATCATTTCCATCAACTCTGTAGGTTTCTATTTCGAATGGATTTGCAATGTTGAAAATAGTGCGGTTCGTTCGGATTTCGTTAATAGGCAAATGGGTAGAATATAAATTGTTTTCGCAAGCAAAGATGATGGGAAGCTTTTTAAGGGCAGCAAAATTCAGGGATTCGTATAAAACTCCTTCGCCTGTGGCACCATCACCAAAAAAACTTACGGTAACTTTATCTTCTTTTTTTATTTTAATGGATAATGCAGCACCAAGTGCGAGTGAAATTGTGCCTGAAACAATAGGAACTATTCCCAAAACACCATTTTCGGGTGAAATTAAGTGCATTGAACCTCCTCTTCCTCTTGAGCACCCATTTTCTTTGCCATAAATTTCAGCAATCATTGCCGGCATATCGCCTCCTTTGGCTAAATAATGACCGTGGGAACGATGGTTCCCAAAGATATAGTCTTTTTGTTCAAGAGCTGCTCCCACACCAGTAGCCACAGCTTCTTGCCCCGAATACAAATGCACCGGACAATGAATCTCTCTTTTTAAAATAGGATCCACAAGGCTTTCCTCGCAAATTCGGATGCGCAACATCATCCGATATAGGTTTTCTAAAAAATCTTTGGAATACGTCATCAAATAAAACAAAATTGGTTATTGGAGTTAATTTTTTACGACAGCCTGCAAAGTTAAAAAAACAATTTTAATATCCACCCAAAAAGAATGTTCTTGAATATATTTTAGCTGCAATCTTTTCTTTTCGGGCCAAATTAATTCCATGTATGCTTTGTCAGGATCTTCAGCACCTTCAAGAATTTTACCTTCGTCAGAATTCCAAACAGACGCATAATCCGTGATGCCGGGTTTCACAGATAGAATTGCTTTTTCTTCTTCATTAAATAAATCTGTAAAATATTTTACATCAGGTCTCGGACCAACAATACTCATGTTTCCAATAAACACATTTATTAACTGAGGCATTTCGTCAAGTTTATATTTTCGTAAGAAACGCCCGATACCTGTGATGCGCGAATCGGAACTGGTGGTGGATGAAGCACCGATTTTATCAGCATTGACCACCATTGTTCTGAATTTATACATTTTAAATAGGTTTCCGTTCAAACCAACTCTTGGTGCTTTATAAAACACAGGACCGAAATCGTGCAGTTTAATAATTAAGCTAATGATTAATAGAAATGGAAAAAAAATCAGCAGACCTATTAAACTTGAAGAGAAATCAAAAATTCGTTTCATAATCTAATTCGATTTAAAAATTCTAATGACTTTAAAATATAGTACATTCAAGACTGCCCACCACGAGCCGCTTCCGTACGTTACATGAAGAACTAAAAACAACCAAGGCATCAGAAAGATATTGATGATGCCTTTTTTAATAAATGAAAATGAAAAATAAATAGCACTAATAAAATAAATAATTAGAACTGCTTGAAAAATAAGAAATAATGTGCATGAAAATAGTGACACTATTGAACCTCCTACTATTCCTAACATGAAAAACAAGGGAACCAAATGCCTGAAAGAAACAGGCAAATAATCAACAAACCTAAGTGGATAAATAGCCCAGAAACCATTTCGGAAGTTGTTTTTTATGAATTTCATAAAATTGTTTCTTGTATAATATGTTACTATTATAGAAGGGACAAGTATAATTTTACCTCCCGATTTTTTTAAGCGAACATTGAAGTCCATATCAGAGGTGCTTCTTAAATTTTCATTAAAAAGACCTATCTTTTCAAACACACTTCTTTTATAGCAGCCGCCAAAAACAGTGTCAACTTCTGTAACTTTATCAGTGCCAGTGCGAAATGTGGCATTTCCAACACCAAAAGAACTTGACAACACATTTGTAATAAGTTTTCCTGTTATTGATTTATTTAACCCAATGGTATGCAGTACACCGCCTATATTGTCAGCGTTATATAATAAAGAATTTTCGATGCATAACGAAATATATGAATTATTGTAAACGGCATGGGCACCCAAAATCACAATAAAATCGCCTATTGAATTATTATAGCCTAAGTTTACTGCACACGGAAAAGTCTTACTAAGATTTGTAATCAATTTAATAGCAATGGTTTTATTTTCATTTATTATTCTTTCGGCAATCTTTTTGGTAGTATCAGTGCTTAATCCATCAATAATCAATATTTCGATTTTATCTTTTGGATAGTCATTTTTCAGAATGGAATCTATACAATTTTCAAGAAATAACTCTTCGTTATAACATGGAATAATAATAGAGACAATAGGTTGGTGTATTTCAGGGTTCATCTTTATTAACAATAATTATTTTATCATACTTTGGTAAATGTTGATCATTTTTTGGACACAAAAGTTCCATTCATAATTTTCCTCCACGTGCTTCCTTCCATTTTTACCCATGGTTAATCGAAGGTCTTTATTCAAAATCAATTTCTCAATTGCACAAGCTGTTTCAAATTCGTTTTTTGGCTCAACAATAAACCCTGTTTCTTCATTTTTTACTACTTCGGGCAAGCCTCCCACATTCGATACGACCACTGGTATTTCACAAGCTGAAGCTTCAAGTATGGCAACGCCGAAACTTTCGCTATCAAGAATTGAAACAGCCACATAAATATCAAGCATATTATAATAGACGGGAACTTCTTCATGAGCAATGAAACCTGTAAATTTTACTTTCTTATCTATATGAAGTTCTTTGCATAAATTTTTTAAATACAATTCTCTTTCTTCAGTACCTCCGCCAACAATTAATAGTTTTAAATTCAAATCAGCATATTTATCCGAAATAATTTTAAACGCCTTAATCAAATACTCAATCCCATATTTACTTGCCAAACTCTTTATTGTTCCAATCACAATGGCATTATCTTCAAATAAACTCTTTGTTTTTAATGGTTTGAATATCTGCAAATCTATTCCAAATGGTGTTACTTCAATTTGTTTTCTCGTGTATTTTTCAGTCTCTTTTGCCATGATATTGCTTGTGGAAAGCACCTTGTCAGCCTTGCGCAAATTAAATTCGATAATTTTTCTATGAAGGATAGACACCTTTGGAAAATCAAAAACATCGCTTCCCCAAACAGAAATTATAAATGGATGAAAGTTGGTTAATGCACCTATTAAACCATAGCTTGTTGCATAATGCGAATGCAAGATATCAGGCTTTTCATGCTCAATTATCTTTTTTATTTTTTTTATTGAAAAAAGATAGGTCAGTTTTTTAATTTTATTATTACTTGTGCTTAATTTGGTATCATTATTTAGAGAGTAGCTTCTAAAGTTTTTTAAATCTTGATATGGTATTGGATTGAAATTATTCAGGCTGAAAAGGACAATGTCAATATTATTCCTACATAATGAAGTTACCCATTTAAGGGTATGTACACTATCAGG
>CAIWVT010000540.1 GCA_903916135.1 uncultured bacterium | reverse complement strand
GGCACAGCCTAAGCCGAACGAGGTCTCGCCGCTGATAGCCAGCCGAAGTTAGCAATAGTTATGATCATTTATTATTAAGTGAGCATATTTTTATATTCAGTCCGACTGAAACAGATGCTTGTTTCCAATAATAACCAATTTTTGAGTCGTCATACCATTTGTCACGATAGAAATAAAAAGTAAAACCTGCTAAACCATATACATTGATAATTTTTTTATTGTCGATGAAGATATTAACACCAGTGCCAATTGTATTTCCAAAATGGTCTATCGTAACAAAACCGGGATGATCACTTTCGTGTGCATTATACTTGTAAAACTGAACTGTATAATTAATAAATGGATTAACTCGTCGCAAAGTTTTTAAAATATAAAAATTGTAGCCAAATAAATAGCCCCAAAAAGGTGTTTGGTAAGACCTCTCTTTTGTCATAAGTACACCGAAAGTAAACTCATGTCGTTTTATTAAGAATGATGGGGCAAGATATATTGCATGATTAAAATCTTTAAATTCCAGAGCTGTATTAAAGATATATCCTGACTGAATTCTAAAATACTTATTATTATTTTTTGTCTGAGCAAAAGTGTCCGTAAAAAATGCAATTAGTATCAACAGTAAGGAAATGACAATGATTGGACGATTTTTCATGTTCATTTATTTAATTATTGCTAACTTATTTATTGCCGCCAGTCCATTTACAAACGCTTGTAAACTTTTATAAACTTTTCTCATTCTCATGGCTTATATTATTTTTTTACAAAGATACAAAAGTTTTCTTTTCAGGGTTCAAAAGTACACAAAAAATCCCACATATACTCAAAAAAGATATTTTTTCTTCAAATAAATATTTTTCATCAAAATAATTTCTTTTTTCAAAAAATAATTTTTTTTCAACTATCATATAATTAAGAATATACATCAGATAAAAAATTAATCGTAAAAATAAATAAAAAAAAAGCTAGCTATTAGAAAATAATATTGTAAATTTGCACGTTTTCTGTTTTTGACTCATCGGTTCTAAAATTATTTATTAATCCACAAAAAAAGCAAAATTAGTTATGGAAGATTATGTTTACAGAAAAATCGCAGTGACAGATTTGCCTAATTCTGTCCCAAAATTCATCGAGAAAGCGAATTCCATTCACGACTCGATGCACGGCAGTACGTTTTTTACAGGTCTAACCACCGAAATTGGCGCCCTACTTACAGCCACCAACACCTTGGATGTAACACAAAAGAAATTTAAGAAAACACCAGCGGAAGCAACGAGAGAGGCTCGCGATGGTGACGACTTTGCAGCAAGAAGTGCTGTAGAAGTTCTTCGTTTGGGCGTGCAACTTATAGCTGATGCCGACCCGGAACATGCAGCAGAAATTATTGTAGCTGCCGGCATGAGAGTTAAAGAAGTTAAAACTCGCGTTCCCAGAACACCGGGTGCTTGTTGCGGACCAGTTTCAGGTTCAGCTTTTGTTTGGGGTGGCAGTGGACCTCATAACTTTGAAATGAGCACCGACAATGTACATTGGACTGCTTTGCCTGGCAGCAGAAAAGGCAAAATTTATATTACAGGTTACACTCCCGGAGTATTTTATTTTAGAAGTGCTCCGATTTTGACTCACGACAAGATTGCTCCTTGGAGTCAAAGTTTCAAATTAACTATTGTATAGCTTTTAGCAAACTACAATTACGCATAAGATTTTATTTAACCATTACAAAGAACGATAGCCCAAAGCTATCGTTTTTTTTTGTCATGTATTGCTGCGGTTTTGTTTGAGTAATTTTGTCTCTATACATTTGAGGTAAGCATCATTTTAATGGAGAAGAGCATCCTTGCTATGGATGCAAGCAAAAATAATATTTTTGCTTGCATCCATAGTATTTTTGCTTACATCCTTCGCATTTTTGCTTGCATCCTTGCTATTTTTGGTTTCATCCATAGTATTTTTGCTTGCAGAAATATTATTTTTGGTTTCAAAAATATTATTTTTGCTTGCATCCTTACTATTTTTGGTTTCAAAAATAGTATTTTTGCTTGCATCCTTCGCATTTTTGCTCTCTCCCACTATTAATTTAAAAATATGTTATTGCTTATTTATTTCTTTTTCAAGCGTTTATAATATTTAATGATTTAATGACCTTTACCTTCAAAAAATCCCTTCGATAAAAAATACCTCAAAAAAATAAGCAAAACCCACAGCCAACACGACAAACATATAGGCAGAAAAGATAAATTCAACCCACTGAAATGCCATCCAATTTCATCAGCCTAAAACTTTTTTTTTACAAAACTTCATTTTTATAAAAAAAACTCTATACCTTTGATGAAAAATTTAGAGCCTAATGGAATTTAAGTACGAATTTGAAACTTTCTAAACCCAAACGCTTATGAAAACAATAAAATACGCTCTTTTATGCCTTGTCCCTTTTTTGCTATGGAACGGAATAGTGAAAGGGCAAAGCGATAGTACAAAATATAAGAAGTTTCAGGTTTCGGTTAGCTATCATAGGGATTATATTTTGCGCCAGTATAACATTGTAGGTGCTACTCATTATGATCCAATATATGGATATGATGTTTATGCTTTTTATAATTTATATGACAATTATAGCTTTGAGGGGAATTTTAAATATTATCCAAAAAAATTCTTTTACGTCAAAATGGGCTTACTTTACAGAACTCAACTTGGAAATGCTGGTGGTAGGGAATTTAAAATTAATGGGATTAGGCAGTACACAATCGACAATTTGACATTACTCCGTTATATTGAAATTCCAAGTAGTTTTGGTTTTTCATTCTTTAATAAAAGTAACGTTCGCCCATATATAGAATTAAGTTTAAATAATGCATTTCTATTTCGCGAGAGAGTCAATTCTACATTTCTTATTAATGACTCAAGCGGATATCATCATGAAGAACATATTTTGGTAGATAATAAGCTAAAGTATTATAATATAAAAGGAGCGGTTAGTGTCGGCTGCGAGTTTTATTTTCAACGAAATTATGTTTTAGGAGTTGATGTTAATATTCGGTTTTTGCCATTTTCTCAAACACAGAATCTTGTTATTAACACATTAAAATACTCCAATTTTGGCTTTGGGCTTAGCTTTGGCTATGCGATAAAGTAATTTGATTTTATAATTGTCAGGTTAAATTATATTTAGTCCCTACGGGACTTAAAAACCCGTGTAATGAAATGTTCTATAAACATTAAATCCCTACAGGATTAAGGATTTCGGCATGCAAGTCAGTCCCGTAGGGACAAAATATTTATAGAAAAATAAACCACCACAACAATAAGTCCCGTAGGGATGTAACATCGCCAAAACATAAACCATGCATGGAATTGAAAGGGATGAAAAATATCTTTCTCGGGCAACAATAATTTGGTTCAAAAACCAAAAGAACCTAAAAGCCTATTTTTTCCAAAAAAATATCTTGCAGAATAAAAAATCTTTTTACCTTTGCCGCGATGAAATTTTTTTGCTACTTATTCGCCATTTATATTCTAAGCCTCTGTGCCTATCCATGTCAGGACAACGGAGAGCATAGCGATTATGCGTCGAAAAAAATAGAGAAAGCAAAAACATGCAGTGGTCATGAAGATGAAAGCTGCAGTCACAAATGCTCTCCTTTTTGTTTTTGCAACTGTTGTCAGGTGAACACGGTGGTTACAGTCCCCATACATCTGCAAGACATGAGCACCATCCCTCAAATGTGTTTCACACCCTATATCGTATCTCAATTGCCCGAAATAGCGCAAACGATTTGGCAACCGCCGAAAATAGTTTAAAGTATCAAGTTTCAAGTTTCAAGTTTCAAGTTTCAAGTTTCAAATTCCAAGCTTGAGTCAATTTCCTGAAGCCACAATTTTAAGAAGTACCACAAAGAAATACCACAAAGACACAAAGACACTAAGTCACAAAGAGTCACAAAGCTATGTTTTTCTAAACTAACTTATAAAAACTTAGTATTTTTTCTTTCTTCGTGCCTTGGTGTCTTAGCCCTGTCCCGTACCGTAGGTCGGGAGTCTTAGAGCCTTTGAGTCTTCGTGTCTTTGAGTCTTCGTGTCTTGGTGTCTTAGTGTCTTAGAGCCTTTGTGTCTTAGAGCCTTTGTGTCTTCGTGTCTTCGTGTCTTGGTGCCTTAGTGTCTTAGTGTCTTCGTGTCTTAGTCCTGTCCCGTACCGTAGGTCGGGAGTCTTAGAGCCTATGTGCCATTGTGTTTAAAGGCGGCAGCCACCACTTGTAACTTGCAACTTGCAACTTGCAACTACTAACTTGCTACTTGCAATCTCCCAACCTAACAAATAAAAAAAGTATTCATCAAAAAAAGCAATTGCAATGATAGAAAAAATCATTAAATTTTCAATATACAACAAACTCATTATCGGTTTGTTTGTGTTTGCCTTGGTGGGATGGGGCATTTATTCCCTCACCAAGTTGCCTATAGATGCTGTGCCTGATATCACCAACAATCAGGTGCAGATTATTTCAATTGCGCCTACTTTGGCAGCAAATGAAGTAGAACAATTCATCACCTCGCCCATCGAAATCTCTGTGGCAAACATCCCCGACAAAGTGGAGTTGCGTTCCATTTCGCGATTGGGTTTGTCGGTGGTGACGGTTGTGTTCAAAGATAATGTGGATATGTATTGGGCGCGACAACAGATTTCCGAACGCCTGAAAGAAGCCGAGGAACTTATCCCGCCCGGAGTCACCAAACCCCAATTAGCTCCCATCTCCACAGGCTTGAGCGAGATTTATCAATACGTCTTGCGGGTGAAACCCGGTTACGAAAGTCGTTATGATGCCATGAAACTGCGCACCATTCAAGATTGGATAGTGCGGCGCGAGATGTTGGGCACCGATGGTGTGGCGGATGTGAACAGTTATGGCGGCTTCTTGCAGCAATATGAAGTGTCGGTGAATCCCGAACGCCTGAAAGCGATGAATATCACCTTGACCGATATTTTCACTGCGCTCGAAAAAAACAATCAAAACACGGGAAGTGCTTATATTGACAAAAAACCGCAAGCTTATTTTATCCGCGGCATAGGCTTGGTTACGTCATTGGAAGATATCGAAAACATCGTGGTGAAAACCACCGATAATGGACTGCCTGTGTTGATTAAAGATGTCACCACGGTGCAAATGGGTTGTGCGCCTCGCTATGGGTCTTTCATAGTGGATACGCTTGGCGAAGCTGTGGGCGGTGTGGTGATGATGCTCAAAGGCAAAAATGCGTCTGAGGTGATTGATGGGGTGAAAGAACGCATCACGCTGATTCAAAAGTCGCTGCCCGAAGGGGTGAAGCTCGAAGCTTTTTATGATAGAACCGAGTTGGTGGATAGAGCCTTGAACACCGTTTCGAAAAACCTTATCGAAGGCGGATTGATAGTCATTTTTATATTGATAATCCTGTTGGGCAACCTGCGGGCGGGGCTTATCGTTGCCTCTGTCATTCCTTTGTCTATGCTTTTTGCTATATCTATGATGAATTTGTTTGGCGTTTCGGGCAATCTGATGAGCTTGGGCGCCATTGACTTTGGTTTGATTGTGGATGGGGCGGTGATTATTGTGGAAAGCGTGGTGCACCGAATAACGCAAAGTCGAACGCACCATCAGGGCATCAAAATGCTGTCGCGCGAACAAATGGATGGCGAAGTGTTTGGCTCTGCCAAAAGGATGATGAATTCGGCTACCTTTGGTCAAATCATCATCTTGATTGTCTATCTGCCGATATTGGCTTTGGTGGGTATCGAAGGCAAAATGTTTCGTCCGATGGCTGAAACCGTAGGCTTTGCCATCTTGGGAGCCCTCATCTTGTCGCTCACCTATGTGCCCGTTGCTTCTGCTTTATTTCTTAGCAGGAAAACGGAACACAAACCCAACTTCTCTGACAAAATCATGCGCGGAATTCATAAAGCATTCGATCCCATGTTGGAGTTTTCCCTTCGAAATAAGATATCAGTGGTTATAGTGGCAGCGGTGTTATTTCTCTCGAGTATCTTTCTGTTCAACTCCTTGGGCGGCGAATTTATACCTACTTTAGAAGAAGGCGATTTGGCTTCGGGCGTGATGACCTTGCAGGGAGGCTCCCTATCGAACACCATAGAAACGGTGGAGAAAGCAAATAAAATCATCATGTCGAAGTTTCCCGAGGTGGAACATGTGGTATGTAAAATCGGTACGGGAGAAATCCCCACAGATCCCACTCCAATGGAAACAGGCGATTATATCATGGTGATGAAAGATAAAAGTGAATGGACAAGCGCCAAAACACGTGAAGAGATGCAGGAGAAGATGCAAACGGAATTGTCCGTATTGAAAGGGGTGGTGTTCACCCTACAACAACCCATTCAGATGCGTTTCAACGAATTGATGACAGGCTCCAAACAGGATGTCGCTGTGAAGATATTTGGCGATAATTTGGATACGCTTGCCAAGAATGCTATGGATGTGGAAAAACTTATTGTAGGCATCAAAGGCGTTGAAGATATCAATGTAGAAAAAGTGACGGGTTCGGGTCAGGTTCAAATTCATTACGACCGCAAAAAGATAGCGCAATATGGTTTGAATATTGAAGATATCAACCTCTTGCTCAAAACAGCATTTGCAGGAAGCACGGCAGGCACGGTCTATGATGAAGAAAAACGTTTCGACTTGGTTGTCCGATTTGATAAGGAATACAGAAATGATATCAATTATATCAAGAGCCTCTATGTTCCTTTGCCCAACGGCAACCAAATCACCCTCGACCAATTGGCAACTATCGAAATCAAAACAGGAACAGCGCAGGTGTCGCGCGAAGATACCAAACGCCGCATCACGGTTAGTTTCAATGTGCGTAACCGCGATGTGCAATCCATCATCGAAGAAATAAAAACCAAACTCGATGACAAAAGCCAACTGAAGCTTCCCCCGGGATATTATATCACCTATGGAGGTCAGTTCGAGAATCTCGTGGCAGCCAACAAACGATTGTCTATTGCGGTGCCTGTGGCTTTGTTGTTGATTTTCATCCTGCTGTTCTTTACATTCAAATCCCTAAAACAGTCATTGCTTATTTATTCTGCTGTTCCGTTGTCCATGATAGGGGGTGTGGTCGCCTTGTTTATTCGCGATATGAATTTCAGCATATCAGCAGGCGTTGGTTTCATTGCTTTGTTTGGTGTGGCGGTGCTCAACGGCATCGTGTTGATAGCGGAGTTCAATCGGCTCGAAAAGGAAGAAGGCGTCGCGGATATCTACGAACGTGTCAGAAAAGGCATCAAATCACGCTTCCGCCCCGTACTGATGACGGCAGCCGTGGCTTCCTTGGGATTTCTTCCGATGGCATTATCTTCCTCAGCGGGAGCCGAAGTTCAGAAACCATTAGCTACGGTGGTAATTGGTGGCTTGATTTCTGCCACCTTGCTCACCCTTATTATTCTTCCCATATTATACATACTCTTCTCAGGCAAAAGGAAAATCACCCTCGACCCTGTGGTCAAAGCAGTGCTCTTGCTCTTTTTCTTTGGTGGCTTTGGCTTATTGACTTCCGCGCAAGCGCAAAACAAAGCGCAAAAGACTTACACTCTTGAGCAAGCCATTCAACAGGCTTTGGACAACAATGGCAACATCAAATCGGCAGCCTTGCAAGTGGATTATCAAAAGAAGCTGAAAACGGGCAGTTGGGAATTCGACAAAACCGCTATTGATTATTCGTATGGGCAAACCAATTCCTTTAGTAAAGATAACGGCATCACCATCTCCCAAACGTTTCCGTCTATATTCCAAAACGTGGGACGCTGTCAGCTTGCGGGTGCTTATGTGCAGCATGCCGAATTTGGTTTGGCGGCTTCCAAAGCGGAGATTGTCAGCAATGTGAAATCGGTTTTCTATCAACTTGTTTATAGCAGCGCACGGCTCCAATTGCTGTTGTATCATGATTCTATCAACGAGAATTTCTTGAAATCGGCAGAGATGAAATCGGAAAAGGGCGAAAGTCCCTTGCTCGAAAAAGTGGCGGCGCAAACGCATTGTGTTGAAATCAAAACGATGATTAACCAAGTGCGCTCCGATATCATCATCTATAAACAACAGTTGCAGGTGTTGATTGGCGAAAGCTCGCCCATCAATATCTCGGATATGCCCTTGGGGAAGATTGATTTCTCGTTTCAGCCCGATAGTGCTGCCATGGCATCGAATCCTGCCTTGGCGATGATGAAGCAGGAAGTTGCCATCAGCAAAAAGGAGACGTTGGTCGAAAGGCTGCAGTTGATGCCCGATGTGTCTGTTGGCTATTTCAATCAATCAAACAAAGACTTGGATAACGCATCCCGATTCACGGGCGTGCAAGCAGGCATCGCTATCCCCTTGTTCTTTGGTTCGCAAACAGCCAAGATACAGGCAGCAAAGATACAAGAGAAAATCGCGCAAAGCAATCTCGACTACTATCACACGGTGGTGAATGGCGAATTCCAAACCTTATGGCAACAGTATTTGCAATATAAAACCAATATTGATTATTACGAAAGCACCGCCTTGCCCCAAGCTACGCTCATCATCAAGCAGTCGGGCAAAAGCTATATGGCAGGCGATATTGACTATTTTGAATATAGTTTGAACCTCGACAAAGCCTTGGAAATAAAATCAAACTATTTGTTGGCGCTCAATGGCTACAATCAATCCATCGTGGCGATAGATAAAATATTAGGTAAAACGAAGTAATCTTAAATATATAACATTATGAACTTTATAAATAGAAATAAAATGAAATCAAAACTGTTTTTACTACTCATTGTTCCTGTTTTTTTCGCTTTGAGTTGCGGAAATAAGAACAAATCGGCTGAAGAAAGCGGCGAACACGAAGTGTTGCCCGAAAACACCGTGGAGATGAACGATGCCCAAATCAAATCTTCAGGTATAAGCTTGGGCAGCATAGAGCATCAAATGTTGAGCACCGAACTCAAAGTGAATGGCTTGGTGAATGTTTCGCCTCAAAACCTTGTGTCGGTTTCTGCAATCATGGGCGGCTACATCAAGAGTTTTGGCTTGGTGCAGGGCAGCCCTGTGGCTAAGGGACAAGTGATAGCCACGGTGGAAAATCCTGAGTTCATCGAGCTACAACAAAGCTATCTCGAAAGCAAAAGCAAGCTCGAGTATGCCGAAACGGAATATAATAGGCAGAAGGAGTTGTTCAAAGAAAATGTAAACTCCGCTAAGACCTATCAGTTGGCGATGTCGGAATACAAAGGCTTGCAGTCGAAAGTGTTTGGCTTGGAGCAGAAGCTGAAACTTATTGGCATCAATGCGGGGACGCTTCAATATGAGAAAATCTCGGGCAGTGTTCCCATCGTGTCGCCTATCAGTGGCTATGTGAAATTGGTGAACGTGAATGTGGGCAAATATGTGAACCCTACGGATGTGATTGTGGAAATCATCAACACACAGGATATGACGCTCGAGTTGACGGTTTTCGAAAAGGATATCAACAAGGTTAGCATAGGCGAACAGATTAGTTTCACGGTGCCCGACGTGCCCAATAGCGTGCATCAGGCTAAGGTGTATCAGGTGGGCAAGGCTATCAACACGGATAAAACCGTGAAGGTGTATGCCACGATTGATGATGCTACTAACAAGCTCCTGCCGGGGATGTATGTGAATGCCACCATCAGCAAAGCCAACGATTCGGCTACGGTGTTGCCCAACGAGGCGGTGCTTTCTTTTGAGGATAAAAACTATATCTTTATCTTTTTTGAAAAGAAGAAGGAAGGCGACAAGATAGTTACCCTCTACAAACTGATTGAGGTGGGTAAAGGTGTTTCGTCAAATGGGTTCACTGAGGTGATTCTGCCCAAGGATTTTGATTTGACGAAGAGCCAAATTGTGGTGAAAGGCGCTTATAATTTGCTCTCGGCGATGAAGAATGCGGGGGATATGGCTTGTTAGCTGTTGAACTGATTTTAAGCTACTACGAATTACGAATTTTCGAATTGCGAATTCGCCTACTGAATTCGCAATTCGAATAATTTGATTAGCACCTTCATCTCTTAGAAACGAAAATAAGGCTTGAAGATTGATACTGTTTATAGATGAAATCCGTCGCTTAAAGGGTGTTCATCGACACAGAACTTTGGGTCGCTTGCAGTCAACTTTTGGTCTCTTACACTCAACTTTTGGTCTCTTACACAAAAAAGTGGGTCACTGACACTCAACTTTTGGTCTCTTACACTTAACTTTTGGTCTCTTACACTTAACTTTTGGACGCTTACACTCAACTTTTGGTTCCTTACACTCAACTTTTGGACGCTTACACTCAACTTTTGGTCCCTTACACTCAACTTTTGGGCTCTTACACTCAACTTTTTGACTCTTACACAAAAAGGTGGGTCGCTGACAGTTCACTTTTGAAAAATGATTCATTTCTAATAAAGATAAACAGTAGATTATTAGTGAGTTATAATTTGTGCATACTAAAATCATATTTTTATGCTTATGTTATGTGTGTTGATATTTCGAATGATAGTAACTATTCATACATAGAATACGTACTTATGCCATATCAAAATGTTTGATTTATAAAAACAAAAAGAATGATTGAACTGATTGTTGTGATTTTTGTGTTGGGATATGCTGCGATAGCGTTTGAGGGTAGTCTTCGGATTCATAAGGCTGCTTCGGCGTTGGTTACGGGTGTGTTGTGTTGGGTGGTGTATATGTTTTCGGGGGCGGAAAGCGGTGTGGTGAATGAGAATCTGCTGCGGCATGTGGGGGATATTGCTTCGATTTTGTTTTTTCTGTTGGGGGCGATGGTGATTGTGGAGTTGATTGGTGCGCACGATGGTTTTTCGATTATCACGAAGCGCATAGGCACGAAAAGGAAGGGGCGTTTGTTGGTGATAGTGGGTGTGATTACGTTTTTTTTGTCGGCGGTGTTGGATAATCTGACGACGACGATAGTGATGGTTTCGTTGATACGGAAGCTGTTGCAGAAGGAGGAGGATAGATGGTATTTTAGCGGGATGATAGTGATAGCGGCAAATGCAGGGGGGGCGTGGTCGCCGATGGGGGATGTTACGACGACGATGTTGTGGATAGGGGGACAGATTAGCGCGTGGAATATTATGGTGAAGTTGTTGGTGCCCTCGATGGTGAGTTGCTTGGTGCCGATGGTGTTTTTGTGGGCTAAGTTTGGGAACAAAACCTTCGAGATGCCAAAGGCGGTGATGCGTTCGCAGATACCGGAACGGGAACAGCATATAGTGTTTGTGGTTGGTTTGGTGGGGCTGCTGTTTGTGCCCGTGTTTAAAACGGTGACGCATCTGCCTCCTTTTATGGGGATGATGTTGGCGTTGGGGGTGATATGGTCGGTGATAAGTTTGTTGCATCGGGGGAAAACGAAGGAGGTGAGGAAGAATTTTTCGGTGGATGCCGCCTTGCAGAAAGCGGATAGTCCGAGTATCCTGTTTTTTTTGGGGATATTGTTGGCTGTGGGGGCGCTGCAGTCGGTAGGCATCTTGAACGGCTTGTCGGGGTTTTTGGCTGCACATCTGAAGAGCGATACGGCGATAGGGGTGGCGTTGGGGTTGATTTCGGCTGTGATTGATAATGTGCCCTTGGTGGCTGCCGCTATCGGTATGTATGATTTGAAAAGCTTCCCGATGGATCATTATTTTTGGGAGCTGATAGCTTTTACGACAGGGACGGGGGGGAGTATCATCATCATAGGCTCGGCAGCAGGGGTGGCGGCAATGGGGATGGAGAAGATGAGCTTTTTTTGGTATCTGAAGAAGATTAGTTGGTTGGCGTTGATGGGGTTTTTGGCAGGGACGGGGACGTATCTTTTGATGATGATATAGGTTTTAAGATCCAAATACCAAATACCAAGCTCCAAATACCAAGGGGGAAGAGCCATTTATCAAATACCAAGTTCCAAATACAAAGGGGGAAGAGCTAAAAATCAAGAATTAAATAGTAAGTTGCAGGGTTTAATTTGCAACTTGCTATTTATAGGTTTCGAGCTGTAAGAATCAGGTATTGAGGAAGAAAAGATAAGGAGCAGGATTCAATTAAAGATTATGGGATGGTGAAATATCGGTTGGCGAAGCAAATAAGTGGTTTTGCGAAGTGAATAAGTGGTTTGTCAAAGCAAATAAATCGGGTGTCAAACCAAATAAATCGGGTGTCAAACCAAATAAATCGGGTGTCAAATCAAATAAATCGGGTGTCAAACCAAATAAATCGGGTGTCAAACCAAATAAATCGGGTGTCAAACCAAATAAATCGGGTGT
>CAIWVT010000539.1 GCA_903916135.1 uncultured bacterium | reverse complement strand
ATTATGGAAAAATTGTACGCTATTTTGAATAAAAGCAATGGGTTTCTTATGAAATTTCTTTTATTTTTTGTAAGTATGCTATCGTTAATGATTGGCAGTATTACTATACAAGGTCAGACCGTAACATTTACAACTGCGGGTAATGCCACATGGTTATGCCCTGCAGGGATAACATCCATAACAGTTGAATGTTGGGGCGGAGGTGGCGGTGGAGGTGGAGGTGCTCCAAACACTGCTGCAAGTGGAGGTGCTGGCGGTTCTTATTCTCAATTTGTTATGACTGTAACACCTGGTACCACCTATAATTTAAGAGTTGGGGCAACAGGCACTGCGGGAACCAATACTGGTGGAACGGGTGGAACAGGAGGCAGTTCATATTTTGGCAATACCGTGGCAGGAGCACCCGCAGGAGCAACAACTCTGGCAGTAGGAGGCGTGGGAGGCAATGGTAGTACGGCTGGTAGTGGAACCGCACTTGGTTCTACAACGGGAAATATCGGTAATGCTTTATATTTTTATGCAGGAGGTAACGGAGCAGCAAATGTAGGTACAGGTTCAAGTGGTGGCGGCGGCGGCGGTGCAGGCAATGCAGCCCCAGGGGGCAATGCTGCTGGCATAACAGCAGGGGTTGGTGGTGTTGGTGGTGGTGGTGGTGGTGCTGCAGGTTCCACTAGTAATGGTGCCGGCGCTGCTGGCACAGCCCCTGGAGGCGCAGGTGCTGGTGGAAATGCAGGTAATAACGGACGTAAAGGTGGTGCAGGAGCTCGTGGACAAGTAATAATTACATATATTCCTTGTTCGGCTCCAACAAGTATCGTTATAAGCGTAACCCCATCTTCAAGTTGTACTATTCCACAATCAGTAACTTTTGATGTTACTTCTTTCACAGGTGGAAATCTGAATGGAGGCACATGGCAATATCAATGGCAAAACGGAGCCACCATTTTACAAGCATGGAATGTAACTTCTTCTTACACGGCATCCTTATCAACAAGTGTTACCTATACCGTTTATATGCGTAGCAGTGCTTGTATCGCCACTGTCAGTTTAGGGGCTAACGCTATCTATACCTTATTGACGCTTCCATCTCTACCTAGTATTATAACTGGTTCAACAACACCCTGCATGAGTTCTAATCAAACCTATTCAGTTACTAACACTGTAGGTATTACCTATAATTGGGTTTTCCCTGTTGGATGGACTATTGTTTCCGGACAAGGAACAAATTCTGTTATAGTTAATATATCCAATGGAGCAAGCTCAGGTAGTGTTACGGTTACTCCTTCAAATTCTTGTGGCAATGGCACTTCACAAACTTTAGCAAGTGCACCCGTAGCTGCACCTATAGTAAGTATTACGCCTTCACCAGCTTCAATATGTATTGGCACAGGTGCTCTTTTAACAGCTTCAGGTGCCATTACCTATACATGGTCACCTGCAGCCGGGTTATCTGGAACATCAGGTACAACTGTTACAGCAAATCCGGCTATTACATCAACTTACACGATTTCAGGAACCTCTGGTGGATGCGCAGGAACCAACACGTTTACAGTAACTGTTAACCCATATCCAACGGTTACTTCTACTGCATCTCCAACAACTATTTGTGCAGGTGCTTCATCCTCACTAACAGCAAATGGAGCGACCAGCTATTTATGGAGCAGTGGATTAGGAACAACAGCTACTGTTTCGGCTTCTCCCATGTCAACTATCACCTATACGGTTGTTGGATCAACTGCCAATTGCACCGCTTCTTCAACCGTTTCTGTAACAGTAATACCTTTGGTAACTCCTAACTTTGCTACTATTCCAGCCTTCTGTTCAGGTTCAACTGCCCCACTATTAGGACCAACATCACCCAATGGAATTAATGGATCATGGAATCCTGCTACTATTGATAATACCACAAGTGGAACCTATATTTTTACTCCAAATGCCGGAGTATGTGCCACCACTCAATCGCTCAACGTTACTATAACGCCTCAGACTGTTCCCAACTTTGCTGCTATTCCTGGATTTTGTATTGGTTCAATTCCTCCTCTGTTAAGTACTACTTCACTAAATGGAATCACTGGCACATGGAATCCTTCTATAATAAACAATGTTTCAAGTGCGGCTTATACATTCACACCCACTGTAGGGCAATGTGCTGCCAGCACAAGCCTAAATTCTACCATATACCCGAAACCGATGCTTTCGACAGTGGCATCACCTGCTTCTATTTGTAGCGGAAGTAGCTCAACACTGTCAGCTTCGGGAGCAAACACTTATATTTGGATGCCGGGAAGTTTACAGGATTCTGTTGTAAATGTGTCACCAACCACCAATACCATTTATACGGTGACAGGAACCTCTTCGGTGGGGTGCACGGGTACAACCACGGTAACAGTTTCTCTATATACAGAAGTCGCTTTACAATTCACCACTTCACCCGCTCAGGGTTGTTATCCTTTGCCGGTTGATTTTAAGTATATATATAATGCATTGACCGATTCTAATTCGCTTCATTGGGATTTTGGCGACCCGACAACTATTATGGACGTTTCTACTTTACTTGCTACAACTTATACATATACCAACCAAGGAATTTTCAATGTAACACTTACCGGAACAACTTTTGACGGTTGCCCTGCCCTTGGTCATGATGTTGTTAAAGTATTGCCTCCACCTCAGGCTGCTTTTTATGCAGATCCTTCCATTACGGATACCTACCAACCTTTAATACATTTCTATGATGAATCGGTAAATACGTATGGATGGTGTTGGTCTTTTGGAGATGCAAACAGTAATTATTCTATTGAAGAGTTTCCCGAACATACCTATACCGACCCCGGCGTATATGAAGTTACTTTAATCGCTTATAACGAAACATGTACCGACACTTTGAAACAGGAAATTGTTATTAATGAAGGATTCGCCTTTTATATCCCAAATTCATTTGCTCCAAGTTCTACAATAACAAGTAATACGGTTTTCAACGGAAAAGGAATCGGTGTTAGAAGTGATAACTTTGAATTATATATTTATGACCGTTCAGGCAAGAAATTGTTCTATACCAACGACTCCAATAAAGGATGGAACGGTAAGGTGGATGGTAAAGACAAATTGTGTGAGGGTGGTGTTTATGTGTATAAGTTTAGGGTGAAAGAGTTAAACTATATTGAGCATAAATATGTAGGCACGGTGCTGCTATTGCGCTAAGAATATCATTATGCGGATGAAGATTTGAACGCGGATGACGCAGATGCTGCGCAACGCAGATGAATAGAATTAGACTAAGCCTAAAAAAATAAAAGCGACGGAGGCAAAGCCTACCGCCGAACGACTATTTATTATTTTTTTGATTGAAGATGGTTTTGTCAATGCTATTTTCAATCAATTTATATTAACTGTTACGCTTACTCTTTCCCAAAAATTGGGCGCATACACAATCATATCATCACTGGTATAGGGGATGTTATCTGCTCCGGCATATATCTGAATTAGGTCGGTGATATTAAAACCAAGGGTGCAATTTACATTTAGCGTTTCGCCATCATCAGGGCTAATCAGTGTGAATGCGCTATAATGATTACTCCAAACAAAATTACTTATTGGACCAATGAACGGATGTGTAGCCGCTGTAGGATCAAGCTCCGGAATAGATTGCCCCGCATCAAGATACACTACTCTTGTTGAATCTGTATTTCCAAAGATAAAATCCATTGGAAATCCATGGTTATCCACATCAAACAAATAATACATTAATGGAAAATTATCTACAGTTAGAACGTTCCCGGGTTTTACAGAATCACTTTTGTACACATTGGTAAAATATTGATGGTTGAATTGTGATAAGCTTACACCGTTATATTGAACAGGCAAGGTAGCTTCCTGATAAAAATAATTTGCAGTAAACCCCAAATATATAAACTGAATTTCTTTATCTGAAAACAATCCATCACTTCCCGTAGTGCCATATATTATTGGTATTATATCTAAAGTGCTGTTGCCCGAAAAATCAGCAATATGCTGAGGATCGTTTAGCGGTAGATTACCATCAATAAGCCCTAAAATATGTCCTTCATTAATAATCTGCTTATTATCATAAAACCTGAGTGACCAAAAGTTGGCTATATATTTAGATGGAGTTACACTTGTAATATAATCACCAAACTGAGTGTATAAACCTTTGGATTTTGCGGCATCTGCCTGTTTATGAATTTTACCACCGGAAGAAGTGGTATAGGTGAGTGAATAGTTTATTTTACCTGCTTTTTTTTTACAGCTAAACAGGATGGACAACATAATGAATAAATAAATAATTTTTTTCATGTTTTTAATTCTATAATTTATTGACAAATTATTGCATTAATAATTTGGTTTGTTAATTTTAACGTTACTGCTAACTGTCTATTGTCTGCCAACCTATATATTTGTCCTTTATTGTGTATCGTCCTGAATTTTGTTGACATGTTTTTATTTGTCAAATTTCAATAGTATTTGTAATGAAATTTTCTATTTGCCTGTCAATGTTTTTTTGTCTTTGAAATGAAGTCATGTCCATTTATTGCTCGTCAGTTTGATGTTTGCAGTGTCCCCAAAATAGCCGCTAACGTTATGCGCCTTGCTGTTATGCGTTCGTGCTACTCTGCCCACGAAAATGTGTAGTTTGTTATCTTACATCTCTTAATCCAAATGATATTCTTTTTTTAATAACGCAATTAACTGAATAGCTTTCGCTTTCACCTCCAACTCCTGATTTTTTACTAGACTGGCAAGATATTTATAATCACGAATCATGTTATTAAATTTTCCAAGAGTAGCTTTGTCGCTGATTAAAAGATAATTCTTATTTCCTTTCTCCATTTGTGAAATTGATTTTGAATGTCTATCCAGTTCTAAACCTTCTAAGTCAATCAGTTCATACCAGAGAACTTTTATGCGTGAAAAAATTTCACTCATACAACCTTCATCAAGTCCATAGTCTCTAACTTTGGAATCATATCTCATGATGCCATCTGCGGCTTCTTTATTTCGGATGAGTCGCATACCTCCTGAATTTTTTAATTGTTGCATAGTCCTGTCTGTATAAATAAAATCAGGATAGCCAAGTATAGCAGAAAAATTCCTATGTAATGTATCGTTGTATCCGGTTGCAAATTTACTATACATTTTCAGCAAAGTGTCAATCTTCAAATCAAGTACATCATATTTATTTATAACTATAAAAAGGTTTGTTGTGTCAGCGCATAAATCTTCAATCAAGGAGCCGATATATTCCTTCTCCCTTTCTCTCTCAATTTTATGTTCTAATTGATACTCTGCTAAAAACCCGCAGAACACTGCCAAGAAAAGCATGAGAAATTCAAAAAAGTAATGCCAGATTTTATTTCCTGGGGCTTTGTGAAGATGTTGTGCGTGTGTTTCCATTTGATTTATTTATAAATAATACTCGTTCTTATTAAATTTTAATAGCGGATTTTCTGTCTTTTAAGCATGACGCATAACGTTGAGCAGCCTTGCTGCGTGCTTTCAAAGTTTATATTCTGATCTTATGCCTTTGTTGCACACTGCACAAGTGCTGTTATAGTAGGTAATTATTCTTATTCATCATACGCAGTATTATTTATCCAACGTATTACCATTTCGTCCGACATTAATTTCCCAATTATTCTATAGTTAGAATCTTTAAAAGGATTTTTTGAATTAATATCCTCTTTCATGACTCCAATCTCCGGTTTGTAATAATTTGAATGCACAAATTTAATGGACTTGTTTTTTACTATTATGAACCCGACATGAATGTCCAGCCCCACCACGTAGAGCCCATCGCCAGTTGTCAACAAATAATTTTCTATTTCGGCGATAGGTCTGTTTGAGAATCGCTTTATATTATTCGGTGCAAGTTTTTTAATAAACACTTCAGATGCAGATTGTGCCCATTTAACACGAGGAATTTTAAAGCCAACATCTTCGAGAATATTTGTCACAAAATACCCGCAGGCAATCTTACCCTGTTGCGGCGTTCTTGTGGTTCCATTGAAGTCCCATTTGGTTCCATACCAATAAGGAAAAATATCATTGGATATCGTATTTATTAAATAAGCCCTCGCTTCAGTTAGGATTGAATCTTTCGCAGACACATCAGCATTAACATAAAGACGTTTAAAATCGTTTCTTTTGGCAATTACACCTTGTAAAAATAAAGTGTAATCTTTTTTTTCGGATTGACTATGGCAAGACGATATTACCATAAGTATTGATAAAGTTAAAAATGCTATCATGAAGTTTTTATTATGTACCATAACGTATAGAGAATTGCAATAGTTTTTTCAATTATTGCAATTTTTGCGTTATCGGCTGCTCTATTATTTGTTCCTCATTGTATTGTGTTATGCTTGTAATTCGAGTTCTATACTTTCAATTTCTTTTCTTGATTCTTGTCTTAACTCAAATGCTTTTTTCATTTTAGTGCTTATCTGTTTAATAACTTTTTCGCTTGGGATATATATTAAAATATTTGCAAGGTCAGAGTCTGAAATATTTGGTATCGCTGCACCTGTCCGATACATAAATATTTGCTTTAAGAATGATTCACTTTTTAAAACATAAAGAAGATAGTAAGAGTCAATTTTAAAATTACGAAGCACTCGAAAACCATTTGTGCAAATACAACCTTCAAATTCATCTGTAACTAAAGCAGTGGCGTGCTTTTCTGTGCCTACTGAATTTCCAGCAACTGCTGTAATAATGTCGCCTGTTTTTAATTCATAGGATGCTCTGCTTGGCAATTCGTGGACAGTGAAATTTGTTGTATTGATAATTTCAAATGAATGAGTATTGATGTCCGAAAGCTCAACATATTCAACTGACTTGTCAGAATGATTAAGTTTTTTACTTTTAATTTTTACAATGTCGGCGACTTCACAAAGTCGCTTTGCGTTCTTATCTTCCAATCCAGAAATCATTTTCCTGTTTTCAGGTGAATAAAAATCATAGTCAAACCTTCCATTGAGTTCATTGAAATCTATGGTAAAAGAATTGTTGGAATCAATAATTTGATTCTTTTGAAATGCCTTGTATTCTTCAACTACAATAGAAAAATCTTCATCCAAAATTTGCGCTCCGCTTTTATCTTTGATTGTCATTCCGTATTTATCTTTCTTATAAATAGGAGTTCCATTTTTGTTACCCTGGTACCCTGGTTTCTTGATTTTACTAAAAAAGATAGGGTATTGAGTTTTTGTATTTGCGGTTTCTTTTTCAAGAAAAAGAAGAGATGTTTTTACACCTGTTCCGTAAGGAATAAAAGTTTCTTGTGGAAGATTTACAATTGCTAAAACATTCGCTTTTTGTTTTAAATAGAAACGCAAATAATCTAATGACGGGTTTTCAAAATGTCCGTTGGGTAATACAATTCCTAATCTTCCGCCTTCTTTGAGGAGTTGTAAACATCTTTCAATAAATAAAATTTCGGCTGATTGTCCATCTCTCAATATTTTTGTTTTATAAAACATATTGTCTGAACCCGTCCATTTATAACCTAAGTCGTATTGTGTAAGGGTTTTTGTATTTGTAATCTTGCCTAATGTTCCAAAGGGTGGATTTGTCAACACAATATCAAAACCATTAAAGGATTTATTTTGTAATGCACTTGAAACTGTCAATTTAATTTCATCAATATCTTCAAGCGAATTGGTACAAAAAATATTTGCTTGTCCGTTTGCTTCAAGCAATAGTTTCATTTTTGCAATACGAGCGATACTTTTATTAATGTCAAGTCCGAAAAGGTTTTTCGTTACAAATTCTTCAGCAATTATTTTCGGATTATTTTTAAGTAGATGTTTCAGGGATGAAATTAGAAATCCTCCACTGCCGCAGGCAGGGTCAATTATAGTTTCATTTGGTTTTGGTTGGATAATTTCAACACAAAAATCAATCACAGGTTCGGGCGTAAAGAATTGTCCTCTGCCGTCTTTTTCCTGATGCGCTAAAAACTTTTGAAATGCAAGCCCCTTGGCATCATTAGATGAATCAGCAAGCGAAATATTTTGAAGTTTATTAATTGTAAAACCTAAAGCTGTATTTGAAAGGCGAATTTTTTCATCAGCTTCAAAAACATCTCTGAATTCCTTTTTTGTTTCTTCAAGTAAATTTGAAATTCTTTTTACGAAAGTCGTGGCGGTGTTGGATTGTTTAAGATGATTTAATTCATCCGCTGAAATCTGAAACTGATTGCTTCTTTTGTTTTCATCATAAATTTTGATGAACAAAATTTTAATTATCTCCTCAAGCGTTTGCTGAGTTGATAAGCCATCATTGGCATAGATGTAATTGTGGATTTCCTCAAATCTCTTTAGGAGATTATCTTCTTTGGAAAGTTCAAAATCAAGTGATAGGTTCATAGTTTGCACATTTGTGGCAAAGATAATACACATTTGTGTAAAACAGTAAATTTAGTTTTCAACAATTACATTTCTGTTGTCAACTTGCATATCATTTTCTTTCACTGCATCAGCAGCATCAAGCGTTTCACAAAGTTCATTAAAATTCTCATTCCATTCATCAGTTAAGTCAAGGTGACATGAACCGTCAGTTTGTGGAAAAACAAAACCCATAATATAATTCTGTTGTAAGTGATTTACATCTTTGCCCGATGAATCAAGGTGCTTCGGGTTTGCGAATAAAAATTTATGCTCATTATATCTAAGGAAAATATCAACTGAAATTAAGTTGAATTCATCTTTCCTTGGAGTAGCTTGTGTTCTTTCTCCTCCTCCTGCACCTGATACAAAGTGAGTATCAAGAACCCTAATTTTGCTCATCAAATACATCAGTTTATTCTTAATCATTTCATCTATTTCATCCCTGTTAAATGTAGCAAGTTCTTTCATTGCATTAAGTTTATCTGTTTCTCTTTTTGGAGGATTATTTAAATAACCCTGAATTTCTTCATACGAATAAAGAGTTGGAGAATTAATCATTTCAGGAAGATTTTCTGAAATCCATTTTTCAATTTGTGGTTCAACGTCCTTGTCTTTTTCAATCCAATTAATTATTTCCTGATAATCAAAGAGAACTTTTTTAAGTTTTGGATAATTATAAAGTTTGTTCCAATGTTCGGTGTTTGATTTTACTCCTTTTGATTCCAGAACAAACCAAGGACTTTCTGAATTTTTACGAAAATAAAAGTCGCCGTGATGTTGTGGGTGTTTTTTTCCTTCCCATTTTTCCCGAATCCGTTTTACATCAAATCCCAATTCCTGTAAATTTTTCTTTAAAAGAAGTTCGCTGATTGAGCCACTCACATATCCTTGTGCATTCGGGCTTAATTTCAGTGCTTCAAGGAATATTTCCAAAGTCGTTTTGAAAACGTCGAAAACAAATTTTTCAAGTTTTTGAAATATGTTCATAATCTATTGAGAGTATTTATTGCAAAGATAATATTTATTTGGTCGGTTAATGTTAATATTCAAAAGTTGCGCAGCTTTCTTAGAGTTGCATATAACGTTTATGTTGCACCATTGGTGCAATATCCACTATATCTATTCCGCCAAGCCATCCAATTCGCAAACTTTGCCCAACTTTCTTCATTTTCATGCTTTATAAATATAGGTACAAAGATACGCAAATAAATCCCAATTCGCACAAAAAAAATCAAAACCACCTAAAAGCCTGCCCAACTGGCGTCAGTCAGGCGGGTCAAAAAGCCTAATAGTCTAAAAGCCTAAAGCCTAACTCACCTTTCAACTTTCAACTTTCAACTTTCACCTCAAGCCACCGGCGGCACATCCTCCTCCGTTTCCGGCTTCTCCAAATCTATATCATTTTCCAGCATAACTCCCTCCTCTATAATCACATCCTCCGTAAACGTAGTATAATTCTCCAACACAACCGTTATCCTGTTTGCTCCCGTGGGCAAAGCCATTTTATAATAACCCTCCTCATCCGAATGTTCAACCTTATCCGTCTTATCCGAACTAATCTTAGCATTATGCAAAGCGCTCTCGTCGCCGCCGTCCAAAATCATACCCTCCATACCCGTTTTAATTTCCTTACCTTTACTCTTGCCCTTCAAATCTATAATCATTCGTATCGAATTATATGAATCCCACAAACTTGGGTTATCATAACGAATAATAGCAATCGTATCATCCAACACCGCCAAATTCAAATCCACCCGTTTAAACGCCAAATCCATATCCTCCCTATGCGTCTTCCGCTCCGTAATCTTCAACCGGGGCATCGGAATCAGCCCAAAATATTTTGCTGTCAATGTTTCCAAATTCGTCAACATAGCTTCTGTCAAACCCAATTCTTCGTCCATAGCTTCAATATTGGCTTGACCAATTTCCAAAATCACCGTAGCCCTATCCTTCAAAACCGTATCGGCTGCGTTCCGCAAATCCGACATCGTAAATTCAACCGATGACTTCAATTCCGTATTATGCTCATGCGTAGCCCACGAACGAACCCGCACAACAACTTGCATAGCTGCAACTTCCAACAAATCCCGTGTCTCCTTTTTCTCTTTCGCCGCCCCCGTTATTATCGCTTCCTGCAACGCCCGCAAATCGCCTATAATAGTCACATCTGTCATAATCAGAAGCAAAACTTGTTTAAACTTATAAATAGCATCAGCTTCCGTGTGATGCAAATTATACCACGCTAAAAGCGCCAAATACATTGTCATCTTGTTTTCCTTATACGTGTTCATAATAACTTGTTTTAAATTGTTTATAATCCCTTTATTTGATTTAAAAATGCAAATTTCGACATTTCCACGATACCTACAGTAAAAAAAATATAATATTTATCAACAATTCCACCATTTTATTAACAAAACACACCAAAACCCCAACCTAACAACCCCACTAACTTATTTCCATTTTTACAAACCATAATAAAACCATTATTCATCAACCCATCAAAGCTCTACTACTTCCTTCCAATCTCACATCTTTCCACTTTTATCTTCTATATTTCCCTTTTAACTTCCTTCTTCCATTTTTTAATCTATATTATATTCCTTCCAACCCCCTAAACAGTTCATCTAACATCTCTCACCTTATCTTTAATTATAACTACAGTCTTTCCAACACAATTTACTGCCTTTCCAACGACCTATACATTAGTTCCAATGACCTTTACTGTCTTTCCAACGCTGTTCATTGTCTTTCCAATGCTCTTCACATTAGTTCCAACGACCTTTACATTAGTTCCAACGACCTTCACATTAGTTCCAACGACCTTCACATTAGTTCCAACGACTTTTACATTAGTTCCAACGACCTTCACATTAGTTCCAACGACCTTCACATTAGTTCCAACAACCTTCACTGTCTTTCCAACGCTCTTCACAGTCTTTCCAACGCTCTTCATAGTCTTTCCAACGCTCTTCACATTAGTTCCAACGACCTAAATACCTGTTTTTTTTAAAATCCACAAAAATAAAATCTAAAATCCTTAGTGAAACTTAGTGCTCTTAGTCCCTTGCCGCCCGGAAGTCGAGAGGTTGGGAGTCTTAGTGATCTTTTCTTGTTTAACCTCAGAGGTGCACAGAGCCCGCCTGCGTGATGCAGTTGGATAGGAAAGTATCAAGATTGAATATTTGTGTCTTTGTGTCTTCGTGCCTTTGTGTCTTTGTGTCTTCGTGCCTTTGTGCCTTCGTGTCTTCGTGTCTTCGTGCCTTTGTGTCTTAGTGCCATTGTGTCTTTGTGGTTTTCCTACCTCCGCGTCAATCTGCGAAATCTGCGGGAATCTCTTCACTTGCTGCTATCGAAATCTACACAATATCTAAAAAAAGATATTTCCTATTAAAAAACATCACCAAAACTAAAAATAATTTGTATTTTTGATGCATAATTCAAAAATCAAATTTCATAGCCGATATTTCATCCTTTTTATTCAACATATATTACACAAAACAATGGGAACCATTCATCATCTATTACAGCAAAGAGTTCAAGAGTCTAAGGGCACGTTCGACATCATTGCCTTCAAAGGATTTGCAAACACACAAATCAAAAGCATTGCCCACGAATTTGGCTTCATCAACCGATTCGAAGAGGTTTTGGAGCATGACCGTATTGATTTAAACAAAATTGAAAAAGCTTCTAAACAGTTCATCAAAGATATAACGGCTGCCACTGCCGAAGCCCCTGTGGCTGTTTTGTATGAAAGCTTGATAGGTTTAGCCCAAACGAACCCCTTGGTGGATATTCCTAAAAAAATACTTATTATTGAGAACAATTTTATGGAGGATTATCTGAATCAGAGTATTCAGGAAGCCGAAGATTTCGAAGTGCTGATTGAACAAGGCGATGAAATCCCCGAAAATGATATCTTCCACCAATATTATTCCAAAGCAACCCGACAAGCAGGACTGCTGTTTCTGCAATATATTGATGGTATGTTGCAAGATGCTGAGAACATCCAATTTTTGTTCCTGATTGATGTGCCCGCTGATGCTTCGCTTTCATTTTTAAGCAAGACAACAGATTTTGATGAAACAAAATGTTTGAAATTCCTGCCCAACAGCAACGACTATTTGAAGTTCAAGCTATCCGTCCTACTGAGCGAAGCCATGACTTTCGACACTATTATCGTTGACGAAGTGACGCGTCAATCCAACGAAGCAAAAACGGAATTGCTCAAGCTGAAAGCTTTCTTGGATTCCTGCCAAATCTCTATGAATTTTATTTTGGTTGATAAGCAGATAAGCACTACCAATAGACCTGAATTGGATGAGTTGTTGAAAATCCATTGGCATAGCAGTGTTTTTCGCACCTTAGATGTATATGCAGAGCCGGGCGTGAATAATGACATAATTTCGTTGAATCAAGGCGCCATCGCCGAAACTATCATTCAACAATTTGAACAGGGCAAATCGGGACAATTAATCAAAGATATATTCTTGACAGCACCCACAGGCGCAGGCAAATCCTTGTTGTTTCAGCTCCCTGCCATTTATTTGGCGAAACACCACAATGCGGTTACGGTGGTGGTTTCGCCTTTGATTGCGCTCATGAAAGATCAAGTGAATGCTTTGAAAGAAGAAAGAGATTTTCAGAAAGTTGCCTACATCAACTCCGAATTATCGCTGATAGATAGGCAAGAAGTGATTGACCAAATTCATAATGGCGAAATTGATATGCTCTATCTGTCGCCTGAGTTGCTGTTGTCTTATCAATTGGGGATGTTCATCGGCAAGCGCGATTTGGGTTTGTTGGTGATTGATGAAGCCCATTTGGTAACCACATGGGGCAGAGATTTTCGGGTGGATTATTGGTATTTGGGCTATTATATCAAAAACTTACGCAAGTATAACGAAACCTACAGATTCCCTGTCTTAGCCCTAACCGCTACTGCCGTTTATGGCGGTCCCAACGATATGGTTTTCGACACATTGGACAGTCTTTCTATGCAAAATGCTATCATGTATATTGGCATGGTGAAACGAACAAATATTGAATTCGCCATCAGCCCATTCGTCACAGAAACCTATCATGAAAAAGAAAAGATTGATCAAACCGTCATAAGAATAGGCGAGTTTGTCAAAAGCGAACAAAAAACCATAGTCTATTGCCCATGGACGAATCAATTATCCTACATCATGGACAAACTTGATGCAAACACCAAACCGAACACGGCATGCTATTTCGGCGGCTTGGACAAAGATGGCAAAAACCAATCGTATTTTAATTTTAAGGACAACAAAACGAATGTGATGGTTGCCACCAAAGCATTTGGGATGGGTGTTGACATTGATGACATCACTTTGATATATCATCATGCTCCTTCAGGTCACTTGGCTGATTATGTTCAGGAAATTGGAAGGGCAGCCCGCAAAACCGACATTGTTGGCACTGCGATGATGGATTATGATATCAAAGATCTAAAATTTACACGTATTCTATACAGCATGTCGTCCATCAAACAATATCAGCTTCACTCAGTGTTGAAGAAAATCTCGCGTATTCAAGAAATAAAGAAGAAGAAAAACTTCATGGTTTCGGTAGAAGATTTTCAACATATATTTAATTATGAAAATGTGGACATCGAACAAAAGGCAAAGAGTTCGCTGCTATTATTAGAAAAAGATTTGTTGAAAAAATACCGATTTAATGTCATGCTTGCGAAGCCAAGAACTTTGTTCACCACTGTTTTTGCGCGCGTAAACTTCGATGAAAACACCAAATTCCTGAAGAAATACGCCAACTTTGCCTCCAAAATACCTCATGCCAAAACGGAAGCAAAACAACAATATGTGTATGCTATTGAATTGGACAAAATTTGGAGAAAGTTTCATGCTGATAAAAATTTCAATCTCATCAAGAAGGGATATTTTGACAAATCGCTTTTTCAACAAGATGGCTTCAATATAAGTCCGCAGATAAGAATCATTTTCAACTTCAACGAGGATGCTACAACAACATTTAAAAACTTGCTTGAACGATTTGGTGTGGTGGAGAGAGCTTTAAGTTCCTTTGGAGATTCGTATTTTGACAAAAAGACTTTTGCAAAAGTGTTGCAAAAAGACGGGATTACAGCGAAAGCAGCCAAACGCATTTCCGATATGATTATTTCGATGTATTCCAGCATATACGACACCCATTCCAAACAACATGGTTTTGAGAAACCCGATTGTTTCATACAGCAAAAAAGAGCAGGCATGGGATACAAATTTCGTATCTTCGACCGTCCATTTCGACAAATCAAAACGGAAATACGCAATAGATTTGATCGTCTCTTTGGCAAAATGGGTGCAGGTTTTCGTTCAAGCACTATGTTTTTGCCCGCCATTGATGAAAAGCATCTTAACATAGGCATCATCAAATTGGCATACATCCTCGAAGCTTTTGATTTAGGTAGCTATGAAATATCAGGAGGAGAAAAACCCGGCATCTTTATTCGCGTGAACGACCCTTTAAAATTGAAACAATTAGCCAATGGCACATACTCAAATGATATTGTCAGAGAGATTGACCGCCGACAACAAACCTCGATGGCAATCATGGAGTATTTTTTCTTGCAGCCATTATCAACTCCCGAACGTTGGGATTTCATTGAACGATATTTTTTAGGCACTCCGGTGGCAGAGCTTATTGGAGAAAATATTGAAATTACAGACTCGGATGATGTGGAAGAGGAGGCGTAAATTACATCAGCAATTACAAGCTTAACAATAAAAGGCATTGTCATTTATCATGTCATTTGGTTCTTATCATTTTATCTAAAATAAATTTT
>CAIWVT010000538.1 GCA_903916135.1 uncultured bacterium | reverse complement strand
GAAACGGGTTGGAAATTGAACGAATGGATTAAGAAGGCAGTGATTCTTTATTTTCCGATACAACAAATGGAGACCATCGAGGTGGGTCCTTTTGAGTTTTATGACAAGATAAAGCTGAAGCACAACTACAAGGCTTTGGGCGTTCGGGTGGTGCCACACGGCATTGCGCGCTATGGGGCGTATTTGGCTCCGGGGGTGGTGATGATGCCGTCGTATGTGAACATTGGCGCTTATGTGGACAGCGGCACGATGGTGGACACTTGGGCTACGGTCGGTTCGTGTGCCCAAATCGGGAAGAATGTGCATTTGAGCGGTGGCGTCGGTATCGGCGGTGTGTTGGAGCCGGTGCAGGCTGCGCCTGTCATCATCGGCGACAACTGTTTCATCGGCTCGCGGAGTATTGTGGTGGAAGGGGTTCACGTGAAGGACGAAGCCGTGTTGGGTGCCAATGTGGTCATCACCCATTCGACGAAGATTATTGATGTGAGTCATGAGGAGCCTGTGGAGTATCAGGGGGTGATACCCGAACGTTCGGTGGTGATTCCCGGCACCTACATGAAGCAATTCCCCGCAGGGAAATATCCTGTTACCTGTGCGCTCATCATCGGCAAACGTAAGGAATCCACCAACCTGAAGACCTCGCTGAATGAGGCTTTGAGAGACTATGGCATGGCGGTATAAGGCTATTGGCTTTTAGGTTTTAGGGGTTTAGACTATTAGGTAAAAGGTAAAAGGTAAAAGGGAAAAGGTGAAAGGTAAAAGGTAAAAGGAGGAAGGTAAAAGGTAAAAGGTAAAAGGTGAAAGGTGAAAGGTGAAAGGTAAAAGGTAAAAGGTAAAAGGTAAAAGGAGGAAGGTGAAAGGTACAAGGAACACGTATAAACGGATAAACTCAAAATGTAATAACTCACATCTCAAATCACCAATCACTAATCACTAACTTATGTTACGCAAAAAAGAAAAAACCTTTTTTTTCAACCTTTAACCTTAGTAGAAATGATAACCAACCCAATCCTAACCTTATTACCTTATCTCCTCAAAAATAAGGTAATAAGGTTAATTTTATCTCGTTTCCCTTTTCTACTAAGGTTTAAAAAAATAAATAAAATAAGGTTATGCGTAACATCAGTCACCAATCACCAATCACAAATCACAAATCACTATATCACAAATCGCAAATCGCAAATCACAAATCACAAATCACAAAATCACAAATCACAAATCATAAATCTCAAATCAAAAATCACAAATTCCTTATGAGCATAGCAGATAACATACATCATATTCGGCAAGAGCTTCCCGCCACGGTAAGTCTTGTGGTGGTTACGAAGATGCAGACGGTGGCGGATATACAGCAGGCTTACGACAGTGGGCATCGGATGTTTGGGGAGAATAAGGTGCAGGAATTGACCACGAAGCAGCAACAGTTGCCTGCGGATATTGAGTGGCATTTGTTGGGGCATCTGCAGACCAACAAGGTGAGGTATGTGGCTCCCTTCGTGGCTTTGATACATAGTGTGGATAGCCTGCGGCTTTTGCAAGAGTTGGATAAGGAAGCGCAGAAAGTGGGTAGGGTGATTGACTGCCTGTTGGAGTTCTATATCGCGCAAGAGGAAAGCAAATTCGGCTTGGCATGGGGCGAAGCGATAGCCATCTTGGAGGCTAAGGAATATGAAGCCCTGCGCCACGTGAGGATATGCGGGGTGATGGGCATGGCAAGCTTTGTGGAGGATGAGCGCATCATCCGTAAAGAATTCAAGAACTTGGTGGGATATTTCCATGCCTTGCAGCAAAAGTTTTTCGCGCAAGCGCCATCATTCAATATTATATCTATGGGCATGAGTGGCGATTATCCACTTGCCGTGGAGGAAGGCAGCACTATGGTGCGCATCGGCAGCGCTATCTTTGGTGCCCGACAGTATCCTACATAATATAAGGTAAGGTGGCATGTTGTTATTTCTGCTAAGAAAAAAAGAAGGATAGGGGAGATGAAGACGTTTCGCCTACTGTCGTTTCTTGGTTTGCTCCTCACGCTTTCGTCCTGTTTTGTTGGGCGGATGCTGATTTGGAATAAGCCGAAACCCGACGATTTTAAACATTTCCCCGCAAGGGAGATAAAAATGGGTAGTTCTGCGTTTCACTTTGTGGAAAGAAGCGGGGCGAATCCTGTTTTTAGGGAGATTCCGATGGCGGTGAATCCGAAGCATTTGGCATCTTTGGAAGATATATTAAGGAGTGATAAGACCACCGCCATGCTCATCATCCGGAATGATACTATTGTGTACGAACAGTATTTCGATGGGTGGGATAAAACGATGCGGATGAATTCATTGTCTATCAGCAAATCTTTCGTTTCCTTACTGTTGGGCATCGCCATCAGGGAGGGGTATATCAAAAATGAGGCGGAGCCTATCACCAAGTTTGTGCCTGAGTTGAAGCGTGCGGGCTTTGATAAGATTTGTCTATCAGACCTGCTGAATATGCGCTCGGGCATCAAGTTCAACAGCGGCTGGCTGATTCCTTTTACGAACGAAGCTACCTACTATTATGGTAGAAATTTGTCGGTTCTGATGAAACATCTTCGGGTGAAAGAGCCTGCGGGTGTGCATTTTGAATATAAGAGCGTGAACACCCAACTGCTCAGTTTGGCGATTGCCCGCGCTACGCATCGCTCGCTGTCTGCCTATCTGCAAGAAAAACTGTGGATACCCCTGGGCATGGAGAGCGATGCTTCGTGGTCGGTGTTCGACAGGGACAGCATCGAACGCTCTTTTTGTTGTATAAACGCCACAGTGCGCGACTTTGCGAAGTTGGGCAAGTTGTGTTTGCAGCAAGGGCAGTGGGAGGGAAGGACGGTGGTTCCCGCCGAATGGATGGCGAAATGCACTCACCAATCGCTGGATGGGCAAACAAATTATTCCTATCATTTCTGGCTGTATCGGGATGATACGTATGCGGCAAACGGCTATATGGGGCAATATGTGTTTGTGAATCCGAAAACCAATACCATAGTGGTGCGTATGGGCAAGCAGGAGCGGAATGTGAATTGGGAGCGGATGTTTTATTATCTGACGGGGGTGGAAAAATATTAGGCTGCTCCACGAGGGAAAGATCCAAGCTCCAAATTTAAAATGCCAAATACCAAGCTCCAAGCTCCAAAACCCAAATAACAAGTCCCAAGGCTGGACACAACGAATTATTGACTCATGGTAAGCAAAGAACAAGAAGATACCTTATTTTAACCTTAGTAGAAGTGCGAAACAAACATAGCATTTGACCTTATTACCTTGTTTTATTTGCTATGTTCAAGATAGAATTTCAAAAGGTAATAAGGTTGAAGTTGTGCTATCATTGATAATGCTACTAAGGTTTAAAAATTGATAAGTAACATAATGCTTTGGGAAACATCAATTACGAATTACGAATCTTGAGAGTCAAGTTCCAAGCTCAAATTTTAAATCAAAAGAGAAGAATGGATAAGCATGCACCCAAAATAGGTATCAAAATCAAAAAACGTAAGTAGCTATAAAACAAGGGAGGTGCCCATACTTCAAAAAATAAACATAGTATCCGACGAGGGAGTTGCCCATACTTCAAAAAACAACTATAGTATCCGACGAGGGAGTTGCCCATACTTCAAAAAACAACTATAGTAT
>CAIWVT010000537.1 GCA_903916135.1 uncultured bacterium | reverse complement strand
TTTTTCATTTTTAATTTTTCATTTTTCATTAATCCTTGCTCCTCGGCTCTCCCACCCTACCCTTCCCCCCCCACTAATTTATCTCATCTTTCCATTACATCAAAAATGCGTAATTTTGCAGAAAAATTATTATTATGAAAATACGTATTATAACTACCTTAGTCCTATCCCTCGTTTTCACTGCTTTATTCGCCCAAAAAGGTGGCATCAAAGGAAGAGTGTATGACGAGGTGAACAACCAAACGCTGCCCTTCGTGAACCTCATCATCCAAGGTACAACCACAGGGGCAACCTCCGACACCAACGGCTATTTCGAGATTAAAAACCTAAAACCCGGCACCTATACCCTCGTTGCCACATTTATCGGATTCAAAACAAAAACCATAGACGAGATTGACGTAAGCTCCCTGAAGCCCACCACGGTGGACGTCAGACTGCAACAATCGGTAGAGAACCTCAGCGCCGTGGAGGTGAAAGCTTCCCCCTTTGTCAACAAGGAAGAAAGTCCTATCTCCATGCGCACCATCAGTGTGAACGAATTGGCGCGACAACCCGGCGGCAATCGCGACATATCGAAAGTGATACAGTCGTTTCCCGGCGTGGGTGCCACGGTGAGTTTCCGCAACGACATCATCATCCGCGGCGGCGCTCCCAACGAAAACAGGTTTTATATTGACGGCATCGAGGTGCCCAACATCAACCATTTCGCCACACAAGGCTCCTCGGGCGGTCCCGTGGGTTTGTTGAATGTGGACTTCATCCGCGAGGTGGAGTTTTATTCGAGTGCTTTTCCTGCCAACAGAAACAACACCCTGAGTTCTATCATGGAATTCAACCTGAAAGACGGCAGAAACGACAAAGTGGGCGGCAAATTCACCATAGGCGCAAGCGACATCGGGCTGATGCTGGAAGGTCCCTTGCACAAAAAGTCCACCTTCATGCTATCGGCACGTCGCTCCTATCTCAGCTTACTTTTCAAGGCTTTGGGATTGCCTTTTTTGCCCACCTACAACGATTTTCAATTCAAATATAAATGGAAACCCAACACCAAAAACGAATTCACCCTCCTGGGTTTGGGCGCCATCGACAACTTCAAACTCAACACAGGTTTGCAGGCTAACGGCACCGATTTGCAGAAATATTGGCTGGGCTATCTCCCCGTTTCCTCCCAATGGAACTATATGGTGGGCGCCAAATATGTCCATTATCTGAAAAACGGTTTCCTCACCGCCGTCCTGAGTCGCAATATGCTCAACAATGTTTCCACCAAATATCAAGACAATGTGACCTCCCCCGAAAACAAGATACAGGACTATCAATCCCAAGAAATTGAAAACAAATTGCGCGTGGAACACACCCTGCGCCTGTCAAAACAAGTGAAGTTCAACTATGGCGTCAGCGCCGAATATGACGAATACAACAACTCGACCTACAACCGCATCACCACCCCTTTTGGCGTTGACACGCTGAACTTCTCCTCCAAATTTGCCATCTGGAAATACGGTATCTTTGGGCAGGCGAGTTTCTTGTTGTTCCGCGACAGGATGGGCATCTCCCTGGGCGTGCGCACCGATGGCAACACCTACGACGGCAGCATGCAAAACCTCCTCCGTCAGCTTTCGCCCCGCCTGTCCGTGTCCTATCATATCACCCCCGCGTTGACCATCGTGGCGAACAGCGGTCTCTATTATCAACTCCCGCCCTACACCGTCATGGGCTACAGCTCCCCGCAGGGCGAATTGGTCAACCAACGCAACAATGTGAGCTACATTCGCTCCCTCCACGTGGTGGCAGGCGTGGAATATCTCACCAAATCCAACCTCAAACTCAATGCCGAAGGCTTCATCAAATTCTATCAACACTATCCTTTTGTGTTGAGCGATTCCATCTCCCTGGCAAATTTGGGCAGCGACTTTGGCATCATCGGCAACACCGCCGTGCAATCCATCGGCAAAGGGCGCTCCTATGGCTTTGAGCTTTTGGCACAACAAAAACTCTTCAAAGGATTTTATGGCATCATGACCTACACCTACGTGCGCTCTCAGTTTGAGGACAAACACGGGCGCTACGTCTCCTCCGCTTGGGACAATGTCCACATCGTCAACATCACCCTGGGCAAATCCTTCAAACACTATTGGGACGTGGGCATCAAATGGCGCTACTCCTGGGGCGCTCCCTACACCCCCAACGACCCCCAAGCCACTGCCCTCATCGCCAACTGGAACATTCGCAATCAGGCAATTGTGGACTACAACCTGCTCAACACCCAACGCCTCAAAGCCTTCCACAACCTCGATGTGCGCGTTGACAAAAAGTTCTACTGGAAATGGTTGACCTTGGATTTGTATGTTGACGTTCAAAACGTTTATAACTTCAAAAGTGAGCTTCAACCCATCATCACCGTAGAGCGCGGCTCGGACGGCAAACCCCTCGTTGACCCCGCCGACCCCTCTCGCTATCTCATGAAAACCATCCCCAACTTCGCCGGAAGCGTCGTGCCCACTTTGGGCTTGGTCATTGAGTTCTAAATGAAAAACTAAAAATGAAAAATGAAAAATTAATGCCGCCTAAAATTTTTCATTTTTCATTTTTCATTTAAAGCTCTATTGCGTCACACAGTTCGGTTCGTGGTATTTTCCTTACTTAATCTTTGTTCATCGCTTTGTTTTCAATACATAAACGACATCTATTTCTTATAAATCACGTGAAATCTATCGGCAATCCCTTGTTCTTGGATGCGTGCCCATCTATCGGCATCTATCAGTTTCACCTCTTGCTCATTGCCATACAATGCAATCAAATCCGTTTCGTGCATCGTTTGTATAAAGGTATTGATTTTCCGCTTCTTTATCTCGCTCAACCCCGCCAACACCTCCTCCGAAACCACCGACAGATACGGCAACACGTTATCCCCACTCTCATCCGCCTCGCCCGCTTCCATCACGCTATCAGCCACTTCTTCCTGCGCGATATCCTCCACTATAGGCTTCAAAGCAAACATCAAATGCTCCATCTTCGCATAGTCGTAAATAATTTTAATCGTGATTAATGCCAACGGCAGCGCCACCACGCTCGAAATCATACTCCAGGTGGTGCTTGATATAAAATCGTCCACAGTCGTCGCATGCCTTGAAAGCTGAAAATTTATCTGACCCAACACACCTTCCACAATCCACAGTGCCCACCACCATCCCAATAGTGCTGTCGAAATATGTTGCGTATAATTACTCACTCGCTGCGTAAACAAACTTTGCGTCTCCACATACATCTCTTTCATAATTTGAAACGGTCTATACCAACTCACAATCGGCACAAACCAACCTCCTGCCGCCCAACCTTCCCCGTGTTGCAGCAGAGACACCTGCGTATGCAAATTATAATACGCCCTACGAAACCAAAGGATAAACGTAATCCCTGACGCAATATACACCGCAAGATACACGATACCAATCATCCGTTGCCGATTATCATTCGCATCTGCCGCATTCGCGCTAATTCCATATCCATTCACAGCATCCTGCAACAGCACATACTGAAAATAATCAGAAACCAACGAAACCAACTCCACCACCATCACTATCCATATCAAGGTCTGAGCCACCAACGCTCTTGTAACATTCGATTTTACATCTTCCATACTATTATACCTATATTTAATAATTTGCTTACCTTCCAATTTCATCCACAAAAATAAACTTATTCTTCAATATAACGCATAAATTTTCGCAATTTTCTGTTTCAACCTGAATAAAAAAACATCCCACAGGCTTTGAATTTGGGATTTGGTTCTTGGAATTTGCCTGCCCGACTGCATCACGCAGGCGGGGTTCTTTCTTTTGGGCGCATCCCCCGTGAAAAACGGGGGTCGGGCTTTACGCTCATAGTCCTCGGGGCTGAATAACGCCCCTGCGGGCTTGGAGTTTATCCCGATGAAGTCGGGGCTACAATCCCTGGCGCTCCGTCTCAGGCTTCAAACCTTCTGCCAAATTTGTAGTTTTTCCTGAAAAGCCCGCCAAAATTGTTTAGGATCGCTTTGTCAAAAATAAAAAACCGTCCCGAAAGGTTTAGGATCGCTTTGTCAAAAACAAACAACCCGTCCCTAAAGGTTTAGGATCGCTTTGTCAAAAACAAACAACCCGTCCCTAAAGGTTTAGGATCGCTTTGTCTAAAATAAAAAACCGTTCCTAAAGGTTTAGGAACGCTTTGTCAAAAACAAACAAAACCTTCCGAAACTTTTTTACTGAAATTTAGATTGATTTTATAGGTAAATAAAAATGATTTTATCAACATAAATATTGATTTAATAGATTAAGATGGCGCTACTGATACAGTATTTGATTGAGGAACATCTATTAAATCATTTAGATAAAGATTTTTTTAGATAAAATTAAAATTTAGTTTTTATTGACTAAATCGGTGGGAACAACTTACGGTTGCTCTTTTTAGTGGAGATTATTGGATATTTGATCATTGAGAAATTTGCATTTCAAATATATTCATTTTTTCTATCAAATGCAACTTGTTTCATTGAACTAAGTAATAAATAGAAGGTAGTAAGAAACTATTAACCTGACGGTATAGTACCGTACTTTTTTTCTAGAACCTACTGTCTCATGATCCAATGTTAAGCGAACAGTGCTTTTAATTTTTTTAAGCGTTTTTTTTTATTTCAAATCGCGGAAATGTTGGTCATGAAAGGGTATGGTAACAAATTGGGTCACCTTTGTATTTTACAAGAAAGTTCAAGCGATCAACTACCATTAAGATATTGATTATCAAAAAGATGGTATTTTATTATTAGTACCATTGATTTAGTATTCTTATTCAACCCAGATTTAGTATTC
>CAIWVT010000536.1 GCA_903916135.1 uncultured bacterium | reverse complement strand
CAATGCAGATTAGGAATACAACAATGCAGATAAGAAATATAACAATGCAGATTAGGAATACAACAATGCAGATAAGAAATATAACAATGCAGATTAGAAGTATGACAATGCAGATTAGAAGTATGACAATGCTGATTAGAAATACAACAATGCAAATCTATGATAAAGTTTTTAAGAATAAAATCAACCAATATATACATTATGTTTAACAATTTAAAAAACAAAAATCATGAGTAATTCTCATCCAATTAAAACCGACCTGTCAAAACTCACTGATGCGGATGCTGCTGTGCAGTACCAAGCGGTGTATGATGGCATGAACGTTAATGTGTTTTTTCCCCATCCGGACATTGCATACGATGATTTTTTAGATGTCGGCACCGATTTCAGCACTAAATTATCAACAAGTATCAATGGAACTCCTACACAAACGGCAGCTAAAAACGCTGCGCGTGAACTACTAAACCAAAATTATAGCACACAAGGCTTTTATGTGATTCGTACTGCCAAAGGCAATTTAGAAATGTTGACATCTTCTAAATATGTCTTTGTACAGGAAAAAGCACCGGTAACACTTCCTGATTGCGATGTGAAAAACGGAGAAAACCCTGGCGAACTTATCTTCAAGTTTAAAGCTGTTGATAAAGCTCGTGCTTATTTGGTGGAATCTAGAATTATTGGCGAAACAGAAACCAAAACTTGGAATTTTTGCAAAGTTTTTGGTAGCTGTCAAGGCACTAAAGATGGATTTACTATTGGCAATCTTATTGAATTTCGTATGAAGGTAATCTATTCAAAAACTGAAGGACCATATTTTGATTCCTTCAGAATTAAAGTAGGATACATTTATGCTGAATAATTACTAATATTCAATACTAAATTGGTTGATTTTATTATTGAAAGAAGAAAGCCTGCGCAGTAATTGTGCAGGCTTTTTTCTTTTAGCCTTGCTTGATGAGTTCATGCCCTATTAAAAATGCTTTTATAAAACACTGTTTTTATCCCGATTTTTGCAACCAAATTTATATAATTCGATATTTTTTAAAATAAAATCCCCTTTTCAAAGAAAAATAGCGTACCTTTGATGAAAAATTGACAGGCTTTCTTTTTGCAAATGCTGAAGCACTTACGAAAAGGTGCCTGCAATAAATTATTGTGACCTATTAAATGTGCTTTAAAGAAATTCGTTAATTTAAAAAATGTTCTTATGAAAAAAATGGTGGTCCAAAATGACAGACGAATTAAATTGATAACTACAAGAATTATATTGTTAGTACTGATGATTATATTTGTTTCCGTAGATTCGAAAGCACAAAAAATTAATGGTAATTCAAAAATTTCAGGACAGACAATTCTCAAAACACCTTTATTACAGTAAAACAAAAATAACAATTGTATTACGGGACTATTAAATTAGTCCCGTAATTTTTTATAAATTTGATAAAAATTTCAATATGAAAAAAATACACCATTTTCTTATAATCATTATTTTGCTTATCGCAATTTATCCAATCCAGGCGCAGGTTACAACCTCTATTGTTAATCAAAGAACATACGGCGGAAGTTTGACTGAATTACTGACTTGTGGAATAAAAACTACAGGTAACGGTTTTATAATTGGGGGGAGTTCAGAATCCGGTATTTCAGGAGATAAGACCGATCCAAATAAGGGATTGGATGATATTTGGATATTAAGACTTAACCCAGATTTAAGCATCAAATGGCAAAAAACCATTGGAGGCAATGATATTGATGGTCTGGGGAGTATTATTGAATGTAAAGATGGTGGATTTATTTGTTTGGGCCTATCATATTCGCCGGTTTCGGGTGATAAAACCGTTGCCAATTATGGTGATAGGGATTATTGGGTAGTAAAAATAGACAGCAGTGGTAATATTCAATGGCAAAATGTGTATGGAGGGGCAGGATCAGACGCACCCTCATCCATTATCCGCTTGTCCAATGGAAAATATTTAATTGGCGGCACTTCCGAATCCGATAGTTCGGGTGTCAAAACTCAAAACAGCAGGGGTATGGGAGATTATTGGATAGTATGTATAGATTCATTGGGAAATAAACTTTGGGATAAAACCATTGGAGGATCGCAAGGTGACGCTTCATCGCAAATTACACAGGTTTCAGCCAATGGAATTCTGTTAGCCGGTACTTCATTTTCACCGGTATCGGGCGAGAAAAGCCAGCCTTCGTTTGGTGGTAACGATTATTGGCTTGTGAAAATAGATACCAATGGCAATGTGCTTTGGGACAAAACATTTGGTGGTAATAATCAGGATGTAGGCGCCTCTATATGTTATGAGAATAATTATATTTATCTTTCTTGTTATTCGAATTCTGATATATCAGGCACCAAAACAGAACCTTGTATTGGCTCCTATGATTATTGGATATTGAAATTGGATGCTGAAGGAAATAAAATCTGGGATAAAACTATTGGTGGCACCGCCAATGATTTAAGTTTTTCGATTTCGCTATCAACTAATAGTGAGTTATTGATAGCAGGTAGTTCAGGTTCTGATATTTCGGGCGATAAAACCGAGAATAGTTATGGATTATCTGACTTCTGGGTAGTAGCACTTGATACTAATGGTAGTATTAACTGGCAAAAAACTATTGGCGGTTCTGATTATGATGAATGTAATATGCTTGTTGAAATTGCAAATAACAATTACATGTTATTTGGTAACTCATCATCAGGAATTTCAGGTCTCAAAACTGATGCTTGTCGTGGTGTGCAGGATTATTGGGTGGTAGAAATAGCCACTAATTTTGGTATAGAAAATAATTTCCTATCAGAACAAAACCTTAAGCTATATCCAAATCCGGTTATAAATAGTTTTGTCCTTGAATATACTTTAGAACAGAACGAGGTAATGACAATAGGCATTTATGACATTAATGGAAAATTGATAAAGGCGTTCTTATCAAATACAAAAATAAATAAAGGAAGAATTAAGGAACAGCTTGATATAAGAGATCTGCAATCAGGAATTTATATTGTACGGATATCATCTGATTCATTAAACAAAAATATAAAATTAATAAAATTATAAGACAATGAAATACTAGTTGCTTGCGCAACACAAGCGAAGTTGGGAGCTTCGGACAACGGATAAAGGCTGAGACGCAAAATTGGATAAAGGTAGAGACGCAAAATTGAAAAAAGGTAGAGACGCAAAATTGAAAAAAGGTAGAGACGCAAAATTTTGCGTCTCTACAATATGGCGGATATTATGCGAGGATGTGGGCGATTCGTGAATCGCCCCTACACAGCATGGGAATAATCAAATGGATGAATGGTATTATCTGATAATCTGAATTTTCTTTGTTACAATTCCGTTGGCGGTTTCGATTTGAATAAAATATAATCCATTTTGTAAAGAAGAGGTATTGAGAGCAACACTGTTGGAATTAACAGTTTCATTCTGAACCACCGCTCCTAAGGTGTTCACTATTGTGATTTGTTTAATATGCTCAGGCGCATTCACCGAAATGAGATTGTTTGCCGGATTGGGAAATACATTGTATTTGGCTGCTTCAGAGTTTTCATTCACGTCAACATAAATATCCACACTAATATCATCTATATTCAGGTCGCCCTGGTCGGCTGCACTGTAACATTGAAATCCGATGTAGTAAACTCCCGACGTTGGCACTGTGAAATTGGTTATGGATTGTATATAAGAGGTATTTGAGATGCTAGGTAAATTCACCAATTGCGTTGTCATGGCTGCTATGGAATTGCTGCTGCCTATCTTCACACGAAGGCTTTCAACATAGCTTGACAATTCTTGCGCATACCAAAACTTTAAAACATAGTTGGTGCCTGCAATATAGTTGGTGCATTTGGTCCAAAACCAATCGTCAGCAGCACTCGACATATTATAAGGATAGCTTATGTATTGGGTTCCGGTATGGGCATAAGTGCCACTGGAGTAAAGACCCCAGTAATACGTATCCAAATTGGCATCGTTCAATGTCCATCCACTAATATCTTCTGTTGTTTCAAATCCCATACTAAATGGCACGTTTGCGGCACCCACTTTGATGACGCTGGTGCTTGTGTCATTGCTGGCAAGGACATCGCCGCTCAATGAAGAATAAGCTTTTATGGTGTAGGTGCCACCAACAGATAGATTGGCAGCATTAGCTCCACTAAAAGTATATGTAGCTGTTTGCCCGGAGTTGATAGTACCTGTGTAATTTGCAGTAACAGGGGTGTTGTTGTTAACCTTATAAGAAACATTAAAGTTGCTGATGGGCGAATAACCATAGTTACTTATTGTGACTACTATTGGTTCCGACGAGGAAAGTAGGTTGCATGTGGTCATGGGTGAGGTGATTGCGGAAATACCTATATCATTTGAGGGTGGTTCGTAAACAGCGACATTATCTAAAGCCATCAAGTCGCCATCTGCACCGGTAACCTGCCATGCAAGCATGAAGGGGGCAGTTTTATATGCAGAGATGTCCACAAGGATTTGGTGCCATCCCCAAGCCGTGAATAAAGGAGTGTTGTTGGCATCCCACAAGGTGGTCCAAGAGGTACCGCTATTGGTGGAGATGAGGCAACGGAGCGTGGCGCCCGGGTTGCCTTGTCCGCCCACAGGCAGCCAATTATAGCTATAGCCTGCCCAAAACTTAAGAAATAGGGAAATGGCACCCGAGGTTCCGGTGATGTTGGGTGTTTTCAGATATTCGTTCTGAAGTTCCGTAGGTAAGGAGTAGGGACAAATGGCAGAATAAAGACTTGATGGATCAACGGTGGTGAAAGGGGTTGCAGAGGGGTTATTCTGTTGCCAGGTTTTCGCTGTCAACAAAATAGTTTGTGTCCAACTGCCCGAAAGCCATGTTCCATCAAAATTCTGCGTCATATAATCTGCTTTCGCTGACGATTTCTCTGAAGAATAGAAAATTTTTGGCTGTGGCTGATGTAAACTTTGATTCTCATTAGTAAAAGATGTCTTTGACTGTGAGAGCGAAGAAACTTCTGTTTTGGCTGGTTTATTTTGACCAAAACACCAAACACTAAGAAGGATTGCAACTAAGGATAATGTAAATTTTTTCATGATAAAAAGCTTTGGTTAATAAAATAAAGTGTAAAATTACAAAAAAAATAAATACTATGCTTTTTTTTTATTTATTTTTTATTTTCAAGGATAAAGTTGAGATGCATATTATAATACAAAATTGATACGTAAAACGTAGCGAAAGGTTTCTATTAATATAACAGAGGATTCAAAGATATAGAAGCAGTATTTGTTCATGGAAGGCTGATGATGGGTATAAAAAAAACGTCGTTGATAATTATCAACGACGTTTTTTTTATACCCATCATCAGCCTTCCATGAACAAAT
>CAIWVT010000535.1 GCA_903916135.1 uncultured bacterium | reverse complement strand
AGGGCAATGATTTTGGCAGAATCAATGACGCTGCCGCCGCCCACAGCAATGATGAGTTCCACCTTATTTTTCCTGCCAAGATCAGCAGCAGCATCCACATCGCTAATGATGGGGTTCGATTTTATGCCCGAATATTCAAAGACGGTGGCGCCTGCCAAGTGGAGTTGTTCCATCACCTCGGCATAAACGCCGCTTTCTTTGATGGAGCCTTTGCCATAAACCAACAGCACGCGTTTGCCATAGGACCGCATCACCGAAGGGAGATCCGCAATGACATTTTTGCCAAAGTGGAGATAAGTTGGATTGTTGATTACAAAATTTTTCATGATTAAGAAGTATTAAATTTGTTCTACTAACTAAAATTTATGGTTGATATTTTATCCCCCAATATTTTTTTTATCTTATTCTTCATAAAAAGGAACATTTTTCTCTCTCAGGAAAGCCTTGATGACGTTGACATGTACGCACTGCCCCAGATGGATGAACGGATGGTCGGAGATGGTTTTTATTTTGTTGTTAATGACCATTTCGAGATCAACGATATCGAAGCCCAAGTGCAAATGTTTGGTTGACGATTGCATGCCATACACGATACCATCTTTGTTGAACAGCGGACCGCCGCTCTGCCCGCGCAAACCCGGGGTGCTCATTTCGATGCCGTGAATGTTTTGCTCATCTGCCAAAAAACGTGTAATCATCCCTTCAAACGGAAATCGCGGTGAGTAAACCACACCCGTGTTGGTCCATTCAATTTCGTCGGTGCGTTCGTTGAATGTAAAATTGGTGAACTCGGGAAATGGAAATCCAAGCCGACACAGATATTCTCCTTGACGGATTTCTTCGGTGTTTTTCTTGAAAACGGCATACTTGGCATAGCGCAGCGATTTGAAATCGTTGAATTTCACTATCGCCAAATCATATTTCGGATGCGTTTGAAAGGTGATGCCCGAAAAGTATTCCGCACATTCCAAAAAGCGAATCTGCATCTGAATGTCGGTGTCGGCGTTGATTTTATATTTCAGTTCTAAGCCTTTCAGATGGTTGCGCAGTTGGTTGTCGGCTGCCAATTTGCTGCGCTCGGCTCTGAAATCGCCGTAGGTTTTCTTCATCTGATCGGATGCGATAATCAAATCCACCACATGTTTGCAGGTGATGGCATAGCCCAACTCATTGACGAAAAACAGGGTGGCGGCACCCGGAATAATTTTTTTACCCGTATAGGTGCGCACCAAAGTGTGAACGGGGCGGGTGAAATTGGCGACTTTATCAATGGCTTCTACAAACATATTTTTATGGATTAAGATTTATATTTTGTTCCGATGCCCATAAAGCAATATGGCGCATCGAATTTTTTCACAAAAGTAAAATAGTTTTGCGAAGCGTAAGCAGAAATCTTTCTTCAGAAGAAAAAATTATTCTGGTTTTTACTTTTCCGCCGCTTTCTTTTTCGCCTTCGCTTTCTTGCTTGGCAGCCTATCATAAATGACATAAAAACTATATCTCACGGCATTGCGCGTCACCCAATAGTTTTTGCCATAGTCGTACAATTGTGTGATTAAACTGTACAATTCATTGGCAAGCAGAACGCGGTCAATGGTGAATTCTTTGCGCAGCAGCTTGGCATCTTGTTGGTCGTCATACGCTTTGTCGTAAGCTTTCACGATAATTTCCAAAGCATCAATCATCGCTTGCGTAACGCCATAAGGTTCGAGGGTGGTCAACAAACTTTGAGCCACACGCACCACCCGAAACCCGCATTTAATCAGTACCAAGTCGTTCATTTTATTCAAGTCGGCGGTGCCGAAGCGTGTCCATTTGCCGCTACCTTCTTTATACAACTGTTTCACCAACACCATCATGGTGCGAATGCTCACTTTCACTTCGTCGGCGCGTGCTAGTTTGGTTTCATTTTCTGCAGCAGCACCGTACTCAAGTTCTTCGTCGGTCGGAAAGTCCTTCACCTGCTTCGTTTTCTCTGCCAAATTGGCTCTAAAGGCGTCGTTGATGCCGTAAGTTGCCAACACAACGGCATCATCAGTGGCAAGCTTGTGAGCCTGATCGCCCAATTGAGCCAATTCACCAAAAGTCATCATGTAGGTTGGTCGTATACGCTTATTTTCTGTCATAAATTGATAATTTGTAATGAAAGTGCAAAAGTAATATAAAAAAGCATATAATGACAAATAAATATTTATGTATGATGAAAATATATT
>CAIWVT010000534.1 GCA_903916135.1 uncultured bacterium | reverse complement strand
GGCCAATAGCCAATAAGTCCATTGGTCGGAATTTGAGTAAAAGCATTAATTGATAATGCTAAAATTGCAATAGTAAAGATCTTTCTCATTTTGAAATTATTTAAGATTCACTACATGTATGGCTCAGTAGCTTCGCCCCGTTTTTTTTATTGGGAGCTGGATTCCAAAGTCAAGAATGAATTTTCCACCAGTCTAAGGTGGCTCTCGTGTAGGTTTATGTGTTTTTTTAGCCTTGCCCATAACGGTTGCGGCTTTAATTTCGTGCGGCCTCCCTGCCTTGTCTTAAAAGCGATACTGTTTCTGTCCGATGCTTTCCTGTCCACGAAGCAAAGGCCGCATGAATTAAAGCCGATGTGTGTGCCCTGCATGAGCAGGCCACACCCATTTCAATGCTCTATAAATATTTCAAAAATACAAATTTTATTTAAAAAGAAAAGAAATGGGTGTAATTTTTCCAGAGGGTGTAAGTCCCTTATGTGCGGGAGTAACGACCCGAAGCATTAGTAAGTCGCAAGGTGGTTTGTCGTGAGACATGCACTGAAGGAAGCGAGACTATAAAAGTCTGTACTGACGAACAGGTAGTTCTGAAAAGTTTTTTTTTCAGAATGGTGCATATGAGGCATATTTGGTCGGGTGAGCAAGCACATCTTTGTGAAGCCCTAAATGATGATGGGCAAATATGTAGATGCAACAGGGATAGGCGGAAGGAAGAAGCTCTTACCAGGGGAGACCCCGACAATCAAATGTTGTCGGGGAGTCAGCAGAGGTCATAGTAACAGCAGCAACAAGCCTCAATAAACAGAGGATGCCTTACATAAACTGCGAAGGACTGAACATTAAGATGTTCCAAATTAAACAAGGACTCGCCCTATTGCGATAGCCTTGTTATAAGCGGAACAGAGCAAAACAAGTAAACAGGATGATTGAGGACGTATTAAACCGAAGAAACGTAATGCATGCATATCGTCAGGTAGTGTCGAACAAAGGTTCGGCAGGAGTGGACGGAATGTCTGTAAAGGAGCTGTACGATTACTGGTTAAATAACCGTGAACGTATTGAATCCGAATTACGTGAAGGAAGATACCTGCCTCAACCCATTCTGGGAGTAGAAATACTCAAAAGCAACGGGAAAACCCGCTTATTGGGTATTCCCACAGTAGCCGACCGCCTGTTACAACAAGCGGTTGCACAAGTAATAGCTATAAAGTTCGAGATTGAATTTGAGGATTACAGTTATGGTTTTCGTCCCAATCGCAACGCTCAACAAGCGGTACTGAAAGCACAGGAATACATCAACTCAGGTTATCAGCACATTGTTGATATTGATTTGAAAAGCTTCTTCGATGAAGTAGACCATTGTATTCTGCTGCAACTATTGTATCGCAAGGTAAAATGCCCTCTCACCTTATGCCTTATTCGTAAATGGCTCAGAGCACCCATACTTATCAAGGGAAAACTGGTCAAACGCAGAAAAGGAGTGCCACAGGGAAGCCCTCTTAGTCCATTACTATCCAATATCATGTTGAATGAGTTGGATAAAGAAATGGAAAAGCAAGGGCTTCGCTACGTTCGTTATGCCGACGACTTTAGTATTTATACCAAAAGGAAATCGGAAGCCCGAAAGACGGGAAATAGTATCTACTTGTTTCTAAAGAACAAGTTGAAACTACCCATCAACAGGGAGAAAAGCGGACTTCGCAGACCTGTGAACTTTACCATACTTGGGTTCGGATTTGTACCCACTTATGTAAAGGGCGACAGAGGAAAATACCAGTTGATAGTAAGCGAAAAAGGCTGGAAATCGTTAAAGCTGAAGCTCAAAACCATCACACGGAAAACAACTCCATGCAGCTTCGACGAACGCATCCAAAGGATAAAAGAAGTCCAAAGGGGATGGCTCGGATACTATCGCATAGCGAATATTCAGGTCAAACTCAAAGACCTTGACAGTTGGGTACGCAATCGTTTAAGGTATTGCATCTGGCATGACTGGAAGAAACCCGAAAGGAAAAGGAAAAACCTGATTCGATTGGGAGTTGATCATAACCATGCCTACTCATGGAGCAGAACACGAATGGGAGGATGGGCTGTTGCCCAAAGTCCGATTCTTGTTACCACTATTACTTTAGAACGCTTGCGAAAAAGAGGGTATGAGGCTATGCTCACACTCTACGAGAAAATTGCTCCACATCTTAATGAACCGCTGTATACGAGACCCGTACGTACAGTGGTGTGAGAGGCGCACCTCGTCAATTAAATATTGGCGAGGCCGTCTACTCGATTAGGCACAGTTAATTTAGCAATTTATCAACTAACTTCATGCATTCCTTTCTAACATTTAAGTCAGTCAAGTGGATTTGGTTTAGAAGTTCAGAGAACTTATCGTCATCGAATTTGCCTAATTTCCTATAACTTTCTGTAAATTCGAGAATATAACGTTCTGTGATTTTTTGATTTCTAAATATAATTGCAGAACTCATTGTAGCTCTACCCAAATCTAAAGAATATGAACGTAGACCGACTAGGGTAACTCTATTGTCAAAGGTATGGTATGAAAACGGCACCAATGTACCATGTGCGATTGCATAGGCAGTAAAATTATATTTATCAGGATAAAGGCTAGTAATTCTTCTTGCAAGTTCTAACCAATAAAAGCTGCTATTTTTATCATTTAAATCGAGATATGAAATAATATTT
>CAIWVT010000533.1 GCA_903916135.1 uncultured bacterium | reverse complement strand
GACATTGAATAATCAATGTAGGCAGTCTTCATTTGGTCTTCAATGTTTACTTTTAGAATCTTATCAAACTCACTCATATTTATAAGGACATCATTATTAAGTAATTATAATTTAAAAATATTTACGAAATTACTACTTTTTTTTGAAATAGAAGGTATTTTTTTTCAATTTATTACTAACATCCTTTTGTTGAAAAAAAAGTTTTTTTTTTATTTCTTATATTCACATTGTAACTATTTTTGACATGTCAATTTTTTTGTGTAATTTTGGCGTAAATATAGACAATTATTATTATGGAAGCAAAATTCTCTCAACGAGTAAAGGATGTTTTTACATTCAGCAAAGAAGAAGCAATTCGATTAGGAAATGATTATATAGGTATAGAACACTTATTTTTAGGCTTAATTCGTGAAGGCGATGGATTAGCTTTTAAGGTTCTTCAAACCCTTACTATTGAACTGGAAAACATTCGTCGTTCAATTGAACGTACCATCAAGACCAATAACGAAACAGACAAAAATAATCAAAACATTCCTTTAAATAAACAATCTGAAAAGATCTTGAAATTTACGTATCTCGAAGCACAATCATTTAAGGTTGACTTGATCAGTACGGAACATCTTTTATTAGCAATTTTAAAAGATGATGAAAACATAGTAACAAAAACTTTAGGTAAATACGGCGTTGACTATTTGGCTGTAAGATCTGAATTGAAAAATATCATTTCAGACGGAAGTCAAAACACATTTGACCCTAAGGATGAAATTCCCGGTAGTACAGGTAGTGATGACCCCGATGAAGGACCATTTGGTGGAGAAATTAAAAAACCTACAGATTCAAAATCAAAAACTCCGGTTCTTGATAATTTTGGAAGAGATTTGACCAAACTTGCCGAAGAAGATCGCCTTGACCCTGTTGTAGGTAGAGAAAAGGAATTAGAACGTATTGCGCAAATACTGAGTCGTAGAAAGAAAAATAACCCTGTGTTAATTGGCGAAGCAGGAGTTGGAAAAACAGCTATTGCAGAAGGTTTAGCCTTACGCATTGTTCAAAGAAAAGTTTCTCGTGCATTATTTGATAAGCGAATTGTTACGCTTGATTTAGCCTCAATCGTTGCCGGAACTAAATATCGTGGACAATTTGAAGAACGTATGAAAGCTGTGTTGAATGAATTGGAGAAAAACGATGACATTATAATATTTATAGACGAAATCCACACTATTGTTGGTGCGGGAGGAGCTTCAGGCTCTTTGGATGCTTCCAACATGTTTAAACCTGCCCTGTCAAGAGGAGATATTCAATGTATTGGTGCTACCACTTTGGATGAATACCGTCAATATATTGAAAAGGATGGCGCTTTAGAAAGACGTTTCCAAAAAGTTTTGATTGAGCCTACAAGTCCTGAAGAAACTGTGGAGATATTAAAGAATATTAAAGAAAAGTATGAAAAGCACCATCTTGTAAAGTATTCTGATGATGCAATAAAAGCCTGTGTAAGTCTTACGGCACGTTATATCAGTGATCGTTGTTTACCAGATAAAGCTATTGATGCCCTTGACGAAGCTGGTGCACGCGTACATATCACCAATATTCATGTTCCCGAAAGTATTATTAAAATTGAAGGTCAGATTGAAGAAGTTCGCCAAAATAAGCGGAAAGCTATCGAAAGTCAGCAATACGAAGCTGCCGCTACCCTTCGAGATAGTGAACGGATTTTACAAAATCAGTTGGAAGAAGCCAAACAAAAATGGCTTAACGAGAGCCAACAAAATCTTGAAATAGTTAGTGAAGAAGATGTTGCTGCTGTTGTGGCAATGATGACGGGAGTTCCTGTTCAGCGTATTGCTCAAAATGAAAGCAATCGTTTGGTTAAAATGGAAGATGAATTGCGCACCCGTGTTATTGGGCAAGATGAAGCCATTAAAAAAGTGGTTAAAGCGATTCGCAGGAACCGTGCAGGGCTAAAAGATCCAAACAAACCCATTGGAACCTTTATTTTTCTGGGTCCTACAGGAGTTGGTAAAACATATTTAGCTAAAGTATTATCGAAGTATCTTTTTGATTCTGATGACGCACTGATTCGTATAGATATGAGCGAATATATGGAAAAATTTGCTGTTTCTCGTTTGATTGGAGCTCCTCCGGGCTATGTTGGATACGAAGAAGGTGGTCAGTTGACGGAGAAAATTCGTCGCAAACCCTACTCTGTTATCTTGCTTGATGAAATTGAAAAGGCGCATCCCGATGTTTTTCATCTTTTACTTCAAGTTTTAGATGATGGTCTGCTTACAGATAGTTTTGGACGCAAAATTGATTTTAAGAACAGTATTGTCATTATGACTTCTAATATTGGTTCACGTCAATTGAAAGAATTTGGTCAAGGTGTCGGATTCCAAACTGCTGCAAAAGAATCTAATAAATCAGGATATTCTAAGAGTATTATTGAAAATGCACTTAAAAAAGCATTTGCCCCTGAGTTTCTTAACAGGATTGATGATGTTGTTGTTTTTGATGATATCAAACGCGAGGATATTCATAAGATTATTGATATAGAACTTTCATTTGTGGAAGACCGCGTAAAATCATTGGGCTACAAACTCAAGGTGCTGACAAAAGCGAAAGATTTTATTATTGACAAAGGTTGGGATCCCAATTTTGGTGCACGCCCACTGAAGCGAGCTATTCAAAAGTATATTGAAGATGTGTTAGCTGAGGAAATAATCAAATCAAAACTCCATGAAGGTGATGTGATTACTGTTGATTTTGATGCAAAGAAAGAGGAAATCGAAGTAAAGATTGTTTCTAAAAAGTCGAATAGTAAAAAAGAATTAGATAGTCCTGCACCTGAATCCTAATCATTGGGACAGGCTTAACGGGGAGTTTAATTGCTTTATTTCAACATTAAAGTATTGTGAATCGCGAGTACCTGTGGCAGGATTAATGATTTATCATCATTCATTATCGTGAAATCTGATTTCTTGATTTTGATTGCTATTGGTATTTGATTTCGTATCCGTTGCTTAACTTCTTCTTCTGACACAAAATCTCTGTGCATAACTCTTTCAACACAAATATCCTCGGGCGCATTTACGCAAATTATTGTATCAAACATGTTTTGAATATTCGCTTCAAAAATAATTGCTGCTTCCATTATAGTATAGGTATCATTAACATGAGTTTCTAACCATTCATTGTATAGTTTCAAGGTGAATGGATGAATAATAGCATTTAGTTTCTCAAGTAAGTCCTTGTTTGAAAAGACGATTTTTGATAGTTTTTGGAAGTTAAGCGCGTGTGCATCAAAAACTGAATCTCCGAATATGTTTCGAACCTTTGTTAAGGTGCGAATATCTGAGTATGCCTTTTTTGCTTGCCGGTCCGCATTGAAAACAGCTACGCCTAACTCCGAAAATACTTGGGATACTAATGATTTACCACTACCTATACCGCCGGTTAATCCTACTCTCTTCATCACTTATGTTTCACAAATTCCACAAATTCTGGTTCGATGCGCTGCACTTTTACAAAATATGGCGCATGTTTAAGATAAACTTTTGCTAGATTGTTCTTGGAATTTAAAATATCAAAAGCACTTATGGCTGTGGAAAAAGAATCTACTTTTAGATTAGGAAAATCTGGAACATTCACATAGAAATAAATTCTCACCTTTTCTGGAATAACACTTATTTTTGCATCATCCTTTAAAGAATCAATCAACACAGGGATTTCAAAAAACTCTTCGGTATATTGGGTTACAGGGATGAATAATTTAACATTGTCGGTGGAGTATCGGATGTTAAGGTTACTGAATTTGTTTAAAAGTTTTAAACTTACAATAGTATTTGCCGATAAATCTTTAAGATATTTCTTTTCGGTGGTAACAGAAGAAATTGATTTCAACTGTTGCTCATTGCCCGTTATATATATTGAATCAGGCTCGTAATAAATCTTCTTATTTAAGTTGAATTGCTTTGCATAGGAAATTTCTGCATCCAAAACCACCGGTACTTTCTTAGTGTATGCTTTTTCGAGCATGATTTTTAGATTGACAGGCAAGACCGAAATTATCTTTTCATTTGCTTTGAAATAATAACTCAAAGCAGTGTGTAGCGTGCCGGTTTCAATGTTGATTTCAAAGTAATTCCCCACCAATTTGGGAACGTACTGCGAAATGTCTATTTCAAATTGATGTTTATCGGGAAATAATTTATCAAATAGAATATTATATCCGTTGGTTTGGATATTGACATAAAAGACAGTGTCCGTTGCCGGCAACAGTATTTTATCGCTTTGCAGCCCTTTGTAGGAGATGGAAAAGCGTTCTAATTCTGTATAATCTCTTGAAAGCCTAATCATCATCCATAGTATGGCTGATATCATTAAGCATATAAAAAAAACTATAAGCCGTTGATTGTTGAGCTTATGTTTTGTTTTTTGTTCATCAAGAGTAACGTTGGTATTTCCTGATGTCAAGTTGTTATATTTTAAATTAAAATTGACCTGCGGAATTATTCTCCGCTAGGAATAATTGAAGCAACAGACATTTTTTCGAGTTTCAGTTTGCCTTGTCCTTCGGTTTCGATGATAACCGTTGTTTCGCCTACTTCAAGAATTTTGCCGTGTACGCCACCTGCCGTGATTACTTTATCGCCTTTTTTCAAACTTTCTCTGAATTTCTTCAGTTCTTTGTTCTTTTTGGATTGTGGACGGATAAAGAAAAAATAAAATACCACGACGATTAATACCATCATGACAATTGTGCTTACAGGACTGCTGCTGCTACCTGTTGTTCCAGTACCTGTACCTCCCATTAATAAAACATTCATTAAGCTCATACTAATTTTTTTTAATTGATTTCGTTTATAATTACTTCTGATTTTATGGTTAGAACTTTAGTGTTGGGTTGGGTGTTAGCCACTAAAGTTACTGTTTTGTTTTGAATTCCTTTTTTTCCTTCGCTATTGAATGAAACCGTTACATCGCCTTCCGCTCCAGGTTTAACGGGTGCTTTAGGATAATCAGCAATGGTGCATCCACACGTTGCTTTTGCATCTGAGATGATTAAGTCGGATTTGCCGACATTCTTAAATACAAAGGTATAAGAAACTTTTTCACCTTGTTGGATTTTGCCAAAATCATGTTCTTCTTGTTTAAATTGAAAAGCAGGCAATTTGCTCATGTCCACATTGCCCGATGCTGAATTAGGATTATTTACCAAATCCGAACTCAAGGACGTTGAAGAGTTTCCACATGCTGAAAAAAAGAGTGCTATGACAGCCAAAAGATAGATGAGCTTTTTCATTTATTACTTTTATTACAAAATTGGTTTTTTGATTTTATACCTTATATTATTATATACCTGCCTGCGTTACGCTGTCAGGCAGGTTATTTATTATTTATCCAATCAGTCCCCTACCCGTTTTTTTGATTTTCTTTTTATCGAGCAATTCAAAAAGCAATTTATCCAACACACCATTAATAAATACTTTGCTTTTGGGTGTGCTATACATTTTTGATATGTCAATATATTCGTTGATGGTTACTTTGGTGGGTATGCTTGGAAAATCAATAAATTCGGTCAACGCCATCTTCAATAAGATTGTATCCATAAGCGCAATACGCTCAATCTCCCAATTATCAACTTTAGATTCAATCATATCGTCGAAATCTGCATTGTGAATTATTGTTTTACAAAAAAGATTCGAAATAAATTTTACATCCTCTTTCTCGGCATCTTCTTTGCTGCCAAAAAGTTTGGGCAAAAAATCAATTCCATCATTGGAATTTTTAATTTGCCGAAAGGTTTTCAGTACCATAAAACATGCTACATCAAAGTCATCTGCCCAAAAAACGTTCTTCTCTTCAAAATATTGTTGAAGTTCTTCGTTTTCGGCAATTTGCTCCAGAATATCTTCCAAAACTATTAAATCGCTATCAATGGAAGTCGTTTCTAAATTCAAATATTTTTTAAAGAAATCAGCATCTTTCAATTGCAAATAGCTGCGACGTATCATATCTTTTTGGTCTGCCCAATTAATTTTTAAGGCATCGCGCTTGCGCGTATAATCAGGATTATCTTCAAGTTGGAGGATAATGGAGTTATTAATAAAATTTGTGCTTGGATTGGCTTCTTGAGCAGAAGGAAAGTATTTGTTTTTAGAGTTTTCTATGTTTTCGCGCCCAAAATCAACAATTTCAAATAAATAGGAAAGTTGATAGATATACAAATCATAGATTGCATAAATGGTCTTCAATAGATTCTTTTCAGCAATATCAACTCGCTCGGCATCGGATTGAAAGAACGCATAAAGGGCTTGCATCACCTTTATTCTTAGTATTCTGCGGGTAATCATCAATAATTAAATTCGGTCGTTGTTTGTAATTGGTGCAAAAGTAAACATTTTTCTCGAATCTTAGCCGTATTTCTTTCATTAAATATATTTGTTAGAAAAATTGCCAAGAAATCGCTTGTAATATGTATTTTTGTATTTCTAAAATTCTACGTCATGAAAAAACTCTATGTTGTTATTGTCTTTTTGACACTTTCGTTTAGCCTAAGTGTGTATAGCCAAAATCTAAGTGTCGGTGCTAAAGCCGGATTGAGTGTGTTGTCGCTCGAAAAAGATACACTCAAAGGCAATCTCTTTAGTTTGGGCTATCATTTTGGTGGCACGGTCAACTTTAAGATTAATGATTGGTTCTCGGTTTCGGCAGAACTGCTTTATGCTTCTCAAAAAAGAACCTATCAGTTGCAAAACACCACTTCTTTTATTCAAACCTTGAGCAACAGTCCGCTGTTGTCGTTGATGGGAATTGATATCGGCAGCATATTAGATTCTTTGAGCGGCATCAATCAATTTGTGAACGACAATGTTTACAACAACCACCGTGCAGTGGTGAATCTTTCGTACATCAAAATTCCGATTTTAGCCTGTTTCAACTATAAGTCGCTCTATGTGTCTGCCGGACCCTACGTGGCTTTTCAAATCGCCAACAAAACGACCGACGAACTTACGCAACATGTGCCTATCATCGAAACCTTGACCGGACTGGACAGCATCCCCTACTATACCCTGCTTGTCGGCACATTTTTCCCAGGCTATACCTCTCCCGTAACCAACGACACCAAAGGCGACAAACAAATCAAAATGCTTGATGTTGGCATCATTGCCGACCTTAGCTATCATATTGACAAGCATTTCACAGTGGGAGTTCGCTATTCGCGCGGTTTGATGAACTATCGCTCGCCACAAATCTATAAACACGATGCTTTGTCGTCTATTGATTTTTCGGTGGGATACTTATTTAATATAGCGAAGAAATCGAAGGCGATGTTTTAGGGGGTGAGTTTACTATGAAAAAGGCTTGCCTCTTTGTGAAGCAAGCCTTTTCTTTTTTATCGTGAGGTGTAAAAAATCTTTTTAAAAGGCACAGCCTTTTTTGATATTTCCGACGGGAATTGCAAAACCATCAACGGATGAGAACTTTGGCAGCGAGCAACACAGGTGCAAACCACTTAAACCCCAACGTTTTTTGTCCGCGTGTTAATTTCAGTTTACTTTCTTCATCAATATAGATTCTGCATCTTTATAATCCCTTATAATACTATAGTGATCTTCAGCTTTTAGCTTTTCTTTTTCTTCCATTATACAATAAATAAAATCGGTGCTGCTGTCAATGCCATTACGATTAGCCGAATTGATGTAATCCATTGAATATAAATCACGATAATAATTCATTGACGGTTCAAAAAACCAAGTATTTGATATAGATATTTTTTTCGATTTGTAAATGTCTTTGTTATGACTTTCGATAATTATTTTCATAACGTCCTTAGTGTATGCATCCTGTTTCCAATCTTTACTGTATTTTAAATTCAAATTGTTTTTTAAATGCCATCCTATGGGCAGACACAATATCAATAAAATAAATAAATTAAATACAATTCTTGTAATTTTTCTTGTTACGAGTTTGGAATAAATTTCCAGAAACAAATAATAGATAAAAAGACCAAATAATGGGATAAATATCAAGGATGTTCTTTCAGTGGGATATAAAGCATTGAAAACATAATGCTGTAAAATTGAAGCAAAAATCATTAATAATAACAGTAGTGTTATTCTGGACAGATGTGAATATTCTTTACTACAAATTTGGTATATAATTGTAATTAAATAGACAGTTATAATTATTTGCCGGATACTTATCCAGAATTGGGCTCCATAATAACTAAAATAAATAGAACGATAAATCAAAATAGTCAAAGTGTTATCTATAAAATTATTCGCTCCGCCAAAGTACAACTCATTATTATTTTTCAGAATTAATAATTGATTGACGAGAATAAAAAGAAAAAATATATT
>CAIWVT010000532.1 GCA_903916135.1 uncultured bacterium | reverse complement strand
TACTAAAGTAATAAAGTTTTATGCCAACACCTCAAAAAATGATTCTACCCTAATTTAATCGCGATATTTTTAGAAGGTTATTACCAGACAATATTCTTTTCTATAAATTGAATCAGGTCATTTGCCATAGTCGAATGTTCGCCGATGCGGGGATGTCCGCGGCTTTTTTTGTAAGCAAAGAAGTGGGTAAAAATTTTATCATCCTTCAACTGTGCCACGGCTTCATTCACATAAGCGGGATAGTGCGAACCTTCCTTGGTGATGCTTCCATCGCCTAACACACAGATAATATTGGCTTGGGGATATTTGGCGCGGATGCTTGAAACGAAATTCTTGTATGCATCAATAATGAAATTGGAATCAGGAGCTTTTCCGCCAAAACGGTATTGAAATTGTTTGTTCAATGGCATCTTCACTAACCACGAATCGTTTTGCAGCAGATGGGCAACCACCACATCGGGAGTGTAAGCCTCGAAATCCCATTTGGAAGTCGAATCAAACGGGTCGAGGCGGTCGTACATTTCGGGCATAATCAGTTTAAACCAGCTTACCATAATGCCGATGCCGCTTTTGCTGATGCAGGAATATTGCGCATTGAAATGACGCGCTACTATGGCAGAATAAGAAAGATAGTTGTTCTCAAAATAACCATTGCCCGAATCTTTGCCACTGCTGTCTTCTATGGCATAACCGCAGGTGATGGAATTGCCATAGAATTCAATTTTTCTCTTTTTTGGAGAAGGATCTGGGATAGCGGCAGCATCCTCAGGAAGCTCAAAACCAAAGAAAAGCGTTTTGCCTTTGTCCCATTCCGTGCGTTTAAACAGCGTCAGATGGTGAAAACCTAAATCCACATTGGAAGCAAGCAAATAGCCATGTTTTGTTGTATCGGTGTGAATTTTCCCAAGCACTTTATCGTCCATCACCACATTATAATAATTGCCCGTGTCCTTATCCTGCATGATGGCTGAAATCGCACTTCCTTCAAAATAAACATTTACGGAAGTCCCCGACCACGAAAGCACTGCAGCATCTTTTTGATAAACTATCCGTCCTTCATAGCTAATATTGGGATCATTGAAGGGCAGGAAAGTGCCCTGTGATAACCCTATGCTGCATAAGCTAAAGAATAAAATCAGCGTGAAGTAATGTTTCATAGTATAAGCATTTGAAGAGCTACCGTATCGGTATAAGCACTCTTTTATTTTGTGCACTTGAAAAACGTTGCGCTAAATCCGAGCGATCGTGGAATTTACCGATACGGTATCTATCTCGCAAAAAGCTCTCTGAGAAAGCAATACCAAAAGAATCATCATTAATTTTTTTATAACCATAGAAAATATATTTTTTACAAATGTACGGAATTAAAGTAGAAAGTCTGTAAGGATTATTGACTTTGGAATCTCAGCCTTAATAAAGGCTAAGTACAATAGGGATAATTGCATTTTTTATAAATAGAGGAAATGCAATTCTACTTTATTGTTTTTTACCAATCAATTTAGATAACTCTTTATTTATTAACAAAATACTCTCAGCAATTAATTGTTTTAATCTAACTCGTGAAATATTATTGTAGATAGAATTAAACAAATCTTTTGCGCTATCAAAGTATAATATTTTTTTATTAATATCTTTTTCGTACATTCCAATTTGAAGGAGTATATAAGCATAGGTATCAGTAAAAACATTTGGTAATTTATCGCGATTATCAGAGAATTTCAAATCGTCATCCATTATTCTTTTCGCCTCATAAATTCTCTTTAAATCTTTAGATAATGCAAGTAAATATGCTTTATTGTTTAATGTTCTATCATGTAAAAATAAAAATATTTCACCTCCAGGTTTTTTAATTTCAGATAAAATTTCATCGCACTTTAAAACCAAGTTTTCAAGAGAAAATGTCTTTAAAAAGTCCACTCCGAAAATAGTCTTATTTTTATATAAAAGATTAGATTCATAAATTAAACCAGCTGCAACTATTATTTCACGAATAAATCTTAAATCATTTTCTTTTGCTAAAACTTTATTACATTGTTTAATTATTTTCTTAATTAATCCTTTAGAATAATCGTATCGAGATTTATCATTGGAATATAAATTAGCTTCTTCCCATAATGCTTTAATATAAAGATAAGTAATTTCTTTAAAATGAGATTTTTCTTCATTTTGATTAATCATCAAATCATCATATAAGTTAATTATCAAACCATATTTATTATATAGAAAAAAAACGATACACCAAATTAACCAATTATGTGAATTCCCTT
>CAIWVT010000531.1 GCA_903916135.1 uncultured bacterium | reverse complement strand
AATATCAAAAAAGGCTGTGCCTTTTAAAAAGATTTTCTACACTGCATTCCCGACACTTCGTGTGCGGGACAGGTTGAAGATGATTTTAGGAGGGAGCCTAAACCTATACGGAGGATGGGAACCTCCGCCAAATCGAAAAAAAAATCTTGTGTTTTCGTTCTTTTATTTATTAATTTCAAACAAAAATTATCATGAGAAAAAAAGTGAATTTTATTACGATTGGGTTGCTATTAGTAATCTTAGTGGGTTTTGCTCCAAAGAGTAAAGGACAAACGACGAGCCAGAATCTTTCAAGAAACGTGGAATATGACGTAACGATCAACAATTTTGCATGGATTAGTAATTTGGGACTTGAAGAATTAAATCATAGTTGGTTTCGTGATAATCTGGAAGCATCCGTGCGTGGGGCATTCGTCGAGCTTCTGTTCAAAAATGCTAAAGACGGAAAATTGGAGTTGTATGATATGAACGACAAACGGATAGATGCTCAACATATTAGAGCTTTGTTTTTAGGACCCATAGATACGGTTACTATGAATAGAAGCCGACCTCCTTATGATTCGTATGATACTATTATTCCGAAAAGTATTCCAAGCGAAGAAATTACTGCTTTGCGTTTTCGTGAGGAATGGACGTACGATCCATCAACGATGGCAATCAGCAAGAAAGTGCTTGCATACGCACCTATTTGGACACCAATTATATTGGATAATAATAATCATGAGATTTTTGGGAAAGGTAAAGCAATGTTTTGGGTGAAATGGTCAAAAAATCCAAGCAAAACTAAAGTATTGACAAAGCGTATCATGTCGGCTGTTATTTTAGGTAGTTCGGATGAGCTGTATAAAACTATCAATGTGGACAAGGCTGCCATTGAAACATATTCGAAGCAGCTTATTGAAAAAGTTTTGAACGATAAAATCAAAGTATATAATTGTTACAGCGGTGATATTGCGGATGAGTATGTCAATGGAAAAGAAATGTACAATCAATTGTATAGAATTGATACTATTGAACTAACAAAGCCTGTAGCTCCTTACGATCGGTATGATACAATATTATTCAGTAAGCCACATATTGATTTTATTCGTTTTATGGAGGAATGGTATTTTGATGAGGCTACAATGGCAATTGAAAAGAAAGTTGTAGGAGTTTGCCCTCTTCAAAAATTGTTTGACGAGAATATGGTTTTAAAAGGTTATAGAGTTTATTTTTGGACTTATTTTGCAGATATCTGGATGCCACTTGAAGGGAAGGTTAAATTGAAATGAAAATGTGTTTTGGGATGCTATAAAGAACCCCAACCCCTTGTAATTAGGCTATAATAGGGCGGAAAATAATTGGAAGTTTTCGCAAAACTGAGAAACGTTATGCGGTACTAAAACATTAGTAGAAATGAATGACATAAAAACACCCTGATCTTATTAGCGTATTCAATTCTATCAGAAAAACGTTAATAGTGAAAGAAGGTAATAAGGTTGGTTTTTGTGTGGGTTTGGGTATTCTACTAAGGTGGAGGAGGATGGGGAAGAAGGTTTTTCGGATTCAATACATGTCGCCGCGATGGTGCTTTAGTGTGTGGGTTGCATTGTTGGATTGCATTGTTGGATTGCACAAGAGCAGGTTCGTTTTTTTTATTACGATAAATCAGATTGCATACGCGCAAGATCATCTTTTTACAATTGCTTCTTTTTACACAAAAAGGTATCTTTCTTTATCTTGAAGTTCAATTGTTTTTCAATATAATATGATATAAAAGATGTGTGATGTTTGCTTGAAAATAGTGCATCACGTAGCGAACAATTCGGTGTGATTTTTTTATATAAAAAATTTTTATTACGTTTTAATTTGTTT
>CAIWVT010000530.1 GCA_903916135.1 uncultured bacterium | reverse complement strand
TAATCCATTAAGTAATTTATTGTCCTACCAGAATTTGATACAAATACTATCCAAATTAACAGATCTTTGTCTTTTTTGGGTGGATAGGGCTGCAATGTGGGTTAAATATTTTCAATTACCGATAACATTTACCTTATCGTCTAAGCAACATTTCTCCGTTCGACTTAGGCACAGGTGTCCGTTGCACAACTAAAATTTGCGTATAAAAATGCATAAATACATTTACTTTATTAACACTAAAATGTTGATATTAATTTATATATCAAGTATATACTACTTGTTTTTAATGTAAATTTGCACATGCAAGGAAAGAAACAATATAACGAAAAACTATTTCTGAGTTTTCGACTCTCAGATAGAATTCCCAACGATAATTTTTATCGAAGGTTGAAAGAGGTTTTGGATTTATCATTCATTACCAAACAAACACAACAATATTATGGAAATGAAGGTCAAAAAAGCATTGACCCAGTAGTTTTCTTCAAACTCATGCTAATCGGCTATATCGAGAACTTAAACTCTGATAGAAAGATAATCGAACATGCATCCATGCGTATGGATATGCTTTATTTTATTGATTATGATATTGATGAGATTTTACCATGGCATAGTACTTTGAGCCGTACCCGTAAATTATACGGTGACGAATTGTTTTTAGAAGTTTTTCGCAAAGTATTATCTTTATGCATCCATAAAGGAATGGTAAGTGGTCGTATTCAGGCTATTGATAGTGCCTATGTGAAAGCAAATGCATCATTAGACAATATTATTCCAAAAGAAATTTTAGATGGCACAAATGATTATCTTAAAGATTTAACTACAAATGATGATGAAGAAACACTTTCAAAGGGAAAGAAAAAAAAGAAAACCATGAGTAATCGTGATTGGATGAGTCCGGCAGATCCCGATGCTCGAATATCAAAAAAGAAAAATAAACCTTATGGGTTAAATTATTCAGGGCAAATCAGTGTTGACACCTCTTCGCATGTGATTTGTGGAGCTATGGCAGATTTTGCAGATGTTCGAGATTCCAGTACATTGCCAACAATAGTGAACCAAGTTAGTGAAACTCTAGAAAGCGAAGGTTTACATATAGATAGTGTTTTAGCAGACACCAATTATAGTAGCGGAAAAGCATATAAATATTTGGAAAGCAAGAATATTAAAGGATACATCCCTTGTCACGGTGGTTATATACCGAAAAGAGATAATTTTACTTATTATCCTGAAGGAGATTATTATCAATGTTCTCAAGGAAAAATACTTCCATTCAAAAAGTTTTATGATAGAAAATCCAGTGGGATAAGGAAAGTGTATTGGTCTTCAAGAAAAGATTGTAGAGATTGCCAATGTAGAACGGACTGTATTGGTAAAAAGGGGTTTAAAGCGCTGGAAGATACAATTGAAAAACCATACTACAATGAAATGCATCAAAGAATCACATCAAAAGTGGGTAAAAAAATGAGACGAATACGTTCCGCAACTGTTGAGCCAGTTTTGGGAACATTACTGTATTTCGTTGGGATGAGAAAAGTATATACAAAAGGGATAGATTTAGCAAATAAACATGTGATTCTGGCTGCAACAGCATACAATATCAAAAAACTATTAAAGTTTAAAGAAGTTAAGCCTGCAGTAATATTGGAAAAAATCACATATAAGGTTCATATGAGCTCATTTTTATCATTTTCTGGTATAATAGACAAAATAGTTGGTTTTTTGAAGACGTTTTGCTCTAATGAACAAAATAGTTGGTTTTTATTTTCACCTTCTTGTTAATCCTATTTTACTTTAATTTACTTTTGTTTCTTCAACTAAACGGGAAACGAGCTCTGCTGGGGAGCAACTCGTTAGGTATAAATTGAAACGGACAAATTTTAAAAGAGAGTATTTGATGTAATGCTCTCTTTTTTAATATATTTTCCGTTATTATACCTTAAAAAACCCATCAATAAACTTCATTTTTCTTTCTTTAGTCAGTCCATTATGACACCTTAATTTATTCTTTAAATCTGAAAAATATCCATCTATAGCATTTGTTGTATTTGGTGTATTTAATTCAATATTATCGTACCAAACAAATAGATATGGAAGATTCCTTCTTAAACTTTTATATGCACTTCTTAACCTTTTGTGTTTGTAGGTTGATTTCTTTTTTAAGGTAGCAGAACTTCTCTCATTTAAAAAGTCTTGCCATTTATCATACCATTGATTTAATCCTCCAACAAAACTTTCTTTATCTGTTTTTGTAAGCATTTTAGTGTGTTCCCATAATTCTATACTTGCTTTCATCTTTGGTTTCTTTGTAAGATGTTTTCTTATGATAAGTTTTTGGTGGAATTGACACATCTGAGTAGGAATATCTGGGTACATTTGTAATAGACCTTTCTTTCCATCACAAACTATCGCTCTTATGATAAAACCTAAGTTTAAAAGAATCTCAAAGCCTTCTCTGTATAGCATTATTGTCTCGTGTTTGACATATTTCTTATACAGATTCTCTCCTGTTATTGCATCTTTAAACAACATAACACCGAAGTTTCTACCCCAGTATGTTGTATCTGCCAATACTATTACTGATCTTGCTTGAACCGTGCTCTGATTTAATTTAACCTTATCAATAATTCGTTGAATGTTACGAACAGAACAGCCTTCTTGTAAAGCTAACTGAGAATAAGTTTGTTTACCCTCTGTATATATAGTCCATATTTCTTGAACCATTTTTCTTCTATTGTCAATAAATACTTTTTTACAAACATAGCATTTATACCTTTGCTTTCCATTTTGAAGCCCATATTTTTGTGTAATTTTTGAACCACAATAATTACAACTTTTTATTCATAATTTTTTAAATACAGCAAAGTTAAGTATATTCAAGGTTTTGGATAGGTAGTACCAACTATCTTGTCTATTACGCCAGTATTCGATAAAAATTTGACAAGTAGCAAAATGTCTGTCCGAAATGTTACGAATAAATTTGCTTGCCTATCTTTGACTGACAAAATTGTCAGTAGAAGCTTATAAGCATATAAATATC
>CAIWVT010000529.1 GCA_903916135.1 uncultured bacterium | reverse complement strand
GATTTCGGAATAAAAAGTGGAAAGTACATATTATAATGTCCCGTATCTTTAAACATTTTGTCTAAAGCCGCTTGCATTTTCTCCCAAATGGCATAACCATAGGGTTTTATAATCATACACCCACGTACAGCAGATGTCTCTGCCAAGTCTGCTTTTTGCACAAGGTCGTTATACCATTGTGAATAATTTTCTTCTTTTGTGATAAAATCTTTTGCCATAATAAAAAGTGGTATAAAATTTGTAATAAACTCCAATAAAATAAATGCAAAACTAATAAAAAAAGACTAATCTAATATAAAAAAAGGAGGCCACACCATGAAAACTTTATTTAAAACCATGATTCTTATTGCAATAACAAGTTTAATTGTTTCTTGCAAAACACCCGAACAAGCCAATAATAACTACGATGATGCTTATTATTCGAAAAAAGAAGGCGCTGTTCAAACAAATTCTAACCAACCGGGCAGACCTCGTCCTACGGCACAAATCAAACAACCTGAGGTTTCGAATTATGATACAACCCAGTATGTAACCAATGCTGGTGAAAACAGATCGTATGACCAAAACACTAATGTTGTTGATAATAATAGTAGCCAAGATCCAAACTCTTCCAATACACAATCATACTCTGATGGAAATGGAACTACTTATGTTACCAATAATTATTATAATGAAGATGATTATTATGATTATGAATACGCTTCTCGCTTAAGAAGGTTCAATAATTATGATATGGGTTATGGTTATTACGACGATTATTATACTAATACATATTGGTATAATCACGATCCTAATTTTTGGGGCGTAAGTATCTATACCAGCTATAATTGGTGGTGGCCCACATATTATTATCGTCCATGGTGGGGTTACAATTCATGTTGGAATTCAGGCTGGGGCTGGGGCAACGGCGGATTTTGGGGCGGTGGATATGGTGGATACTGGGGCAACAGTTGGGGCAACGGTTGGGGTGGATACTGGGGAGGTGGCTACGGACACGGATATAACAATGGTTATGGCGATGGATACAATGACGGATATTGGGATGGTTACAGCGATGGATCTAATGGTTATTCGCCCGATTACTATTTCAACAGTTATGATAATAACTCATATTATGGGCCTAGAGGAAATGAAATAGGCTCTACAAACACCGGATTAAGCAATCATGATTTGACTTTTGGTGGGAAATATATTCAAGCACATATAAATGATGCTGTATCACTCAATACTGCCAGTACTTTTATTAATCCTAATCTTGTCCTAAGTATGAAACCTGGCACCAACAAACCTCTTGGTAATAATGGAAAGGAAATCATATCAGGACATATTGGAAAACCGCTGAATACTCAAAACACCCAACTTGGCAACAGCAATACAAGCATGAAACCAAATACAAACCCAACTATCAATCCTTTAGACAACACCGGCAAAGTTATTAACCAAGGAAATGCCCAAAAAACAAACCCTATGGATAATTATACGAAACCCAATACAAGTAGCGATATTAAGACCAATAACAACGGACTCTACACGAAACCTAATGTAAACACAAATCAGAATACGGGAACCTATACCAAACCAAATGTGAATACGAATCTCAATAATGGAAGTTTTACAAAACCAAATGTAATCACGAACCTAAACACAGGCACATATACCAAGCCAAATGTAAACACGAACCAAAACACAGGGACTTATACCAAACCTAATGTAAATACAAATCAAAATACCGGGACTTATACCAAACCAAATGTGAACACGAATCAGAACACCGGAACTTATACCAAGCCTAACGTGAACACAGCTCCTAACACTAACAATACTGTAAAACCCAATGTCAACACGAACCAAAATAACGGAACCTATGCCAAGCCTAACGTGAACACAACTCCAAACACTAACAATACTGTAAAACCTAATGTCAACACAAACCAAAATAACGGAACCTATACCAAGCCTAACGTAAACACCAATCAAAACAACAACTATCAACGACCAAGTACGAATACAAATTCCAACGTTAAGCCTTATACGAATCCAAATTACAACAATCAAACGAAACCACAACAACAGTATTCAACTCCTAAAACCTATACCGTTCCAAGTAGCACACCTCAACAAAAACCAAATACTAACACTAACACAAATTCGAATAGTTCGAATAACAGACCTAATACTTATACTCCCAATAACTCCGGAAGTAATAACAATAGCAATTATTATAAACCAGCACCTACTACAACTAACTCTAATTCTGGTAGCAATTCGAACTATTCAAAACCTTCTAACTCTAATAGCAACTCTACTTATTCGAAACCATCAAACTCGGGAAGTAATTCAACCTATTCAAAACCATCAAGCTCGGGAAGTAATTCAAACTACAATTCAACACCAAAATCATCCGGATCAAGTAGTGGTAGTTATAACTCATCACCATCAAGATCTTCAGGATCAAGTAGCGGTAGTTATAACTCATCACCATCAAGATCTTCAGGTTCGAGTGGCTCAAGTAATTCAGGAAGCGTTCGTTCGGGAAAAAGATAAACATCATAAGATTTAAAACTATGAAAAAGTATTTGTTTGTAACAGTGTTTATTTTTGCCTGTTTTTATCAGCAACTCTCAGCGCAAAATGAAATTGATGCACTACGATATTCCCAAGTTTACTATGGATCAACGGCTCGCTCCATGGCAATGGGGGGCTCTTTCGGAGCTTTGGGAGCTGACTTTTCGTCGCTGAGTATTAATCCTGCAGGCATTGGAATTTATAAGAAATCCGAAATTACTATAACACCTTCAAATTATTATGTGGTTGAAAAATCAACTTACAACAACAATGCTACCGACGACCGTAAGTATAATTTCAATTTGAGCAATGCTGGCATAGTCTTTGCCATTAATATTAAAAAAGAATCTTCGGCCTGCAAAGGAATCCAGTTCGGAATAGGGTTTAACCGTTTGAACAATTATAACTACAACGGATATTATGAAGGCGGAAACTCTCAAAGCTCTATGATTAATGATTTGCGCGACAAAGCACAAGGAACAGCACCCAATGCTTTGGATCCATTTTATACACAACTTGCTTTTAATACCTATCTAATAGATACCTTGGGAAGTCTTACGAATTATATTGGAGCATTTCCCCTTCCTGGAACCTTGCAACGCAAAAGCATGAATGTTTCAGGTTCTAATAATGAGTTGGTATTGACCCTTGGAGGCAATTTGAATGATAAGTTATATATAGGTGGAAGCGTAGGGTTTCCCTATGTGCGTTATTATGAAAGTTCTACTTATGAAGAAATGGACCAGGCTGATACGATTCCCAACTTTAAAAACATGACCTATAATTCCTATCTCGAAACTCATGGCAGTGGTTTTAATTTCAAGATAGGTGTTATTTATCGAATAGCAGATTGGGTTCGGATTGGGGCAGCAATTCACACACCTACCTATTATTCCATGAAAGATCGTTGGAACAGTGATATGGAATCCGAGTTGAATGATGTGAAGTATTCGGCTAAATCGCCCGAGGGTTCTTTTGATTATCAATTAACCACACCTTTTAAAGCCAACGGTAGCTTAGCTTTTGTTGTTGGAAAATGGGCACTGATTACAGGGGAATATGAATTTGTGGATTACCGCAATGCTCGATTGAAATCTTCAACGGAACGTTTTAATCAAGAAAACAGAGCGATTGGAAACATCTACACCTTTCAATCGAATGTGAGAGCAGGTGCAGAAGTGAAAATCAAACAATTTAGTCTCCGCGGAGGATATACTTTTAGTTCCAGTCCTTATGCTTCTAACTTGAATGATGGAAAACGTCAAGCCATAAATGGTGGTTTGGGGATTAAATTTGAAAAATACTTTTTGGATGTGGCATATTCTTACATCTTTTCAAAAGAAAAATATTTTTTCTATTCTTCAAATCCGACACCGGTCAACAACTCCTTAGTTGCCCATAATGTGCTGTTAACCTTAGGTGTAAAACTCTAAACTTTTTATTTATGATGAAAAAGGTTGGCTTCATACGTCAGCCTTTTTTTGTTTTTTTGAAAGAAAAATAAAAAAAATCTTTTTTGCTTCGAAGAATTGAGTAAATTTGTATTTGAAAAAATAACTAAAACTAAAATTATATGGCACTCGAAATTAATGATGGAAATTATGCAGAGCTGGTAGAAAAATCAGACAAAGTAGTAATGATTGACTTTTGGGCAGAATGGTGCGGACCATGCAGAATGCTCACGCCAATTGTGGAAGAAATGTATAAAGAATTTGATGGGAAAGCTGTTATCGGCAAAGTAAACGTTGATGACAACCCCGAAATTACAAACAAACACGGTATTCGCAACATACCCACTATCCTGTTTTTGAAGAACGGCACAGTGGTTGACAAAGTTGTCGGAGCAGTACCCAAAGCAAACTTGACGACTAAACTCAACGGACTGTTATAACAAATAGCACCCTTTCGATTACAAATTCATGGCAGAAACTATTGATCAAAAACTGACCCATTCGTTTGGCAATATAGAACTTATTGCCAAACAAGTGGTGGAAGGCTTTATTACGGGGCTTCACAAAAGTCCGTTTCATGGGTTTTCTGTGGAATTTTCGGAGCATCGCCAATACAATACAGGCGAATCAACGCGTCATATTGATTGGAAACTCTATGGAAGAACCGACAAACTATATGTGAAACGTTTTGAAGAAGAAACCAATTTGCGTTGTCAAATCATCATTGATAATTCTTCTTCGATGTATTATCCGGTGAAAAAAGATATGAGTCCGACGAATCCGAACAAAATTATGTTTTCGGTTTATGCGGCGGCTTCGCTCATCTATCTGCTACGGAAGCAACGTGATGCTGTTGGAATAAGTATCTTTTCAGATACGCTCGAATTACAGACCCCGGCACGTTCAAATTCCTCGCATCAGAAAATGTTGTTTTATCATTTGGAAAATATGCTGCACACCTATAATGAAGACGAACCCAAAAAGACCTCAGCAGCAGCAGCCCTGCATCAGATTGCAGAAAACATTCACAAGCGGTCGTTGGTAATTATTTTTAGCGATATGATGGAAAGTAATGTTCAAACAAATGAACTTTTTTCGGCTTTGCAGCATTTGAAATTCAACAAACATGAGTTGATTCTTTTTCATGTTTCGGACAAACCCAAAGAGTTGGATTTTAACTTTGAAAACCGTCCGTATAAATTTGTAGATATGGAGAATGGGCAAGAAATTAAACTCAATCCAACGCAAGTGAAAGATGCCTATACCCAAGCAGTCCTGAAATTTCGCAACGAATTGAAACTTCGCTGTGGTCAGTATCATATTGATTTGATTGAGGCGGATATAAACGAAGGCTTTCATCAGGTGTTGCAGTCGTATTTAATTAAGCGGGAAAGTATGTTTTAGTTGAGACTAAAGTGAACCTAAACACTTAGATTTTAACGTTTAGAATATTTCAACATTCCATTGTTGGTAGTTTTTTTTTATTATTACATGTAACAATAGTAATTTCTTTAATTTTACTGAAATTTTTTAATGCACTATATGAACAAAGCCATCAATATCAAAAACATATTCGTCTTCGGATGTTTCATTGGTATTGTAGTGTTTATGTGCATCTACCCCTTTGCTCAAAATCAGCAGACCCGTGACAAATTGCTCGATAAGAAAAAGCAAATCGAGGATGAAATTGCGTATTATAAAAAACTTATTGACGAGACAAAGAAAACCAAAAACCTTTCCATCAATCAACTGGTGTTGCTAAAAAATCAAATTAGCAAACGTGAAGATTTGATTGACGAAATTAACGGCGAGATGCTTTTGCTCGAAAGCAAAATTCATGAAAACATGCAGAAGGTGCAACGTTCCAAAGACCAACTGCAAGCTATTAAAACCGAATATGCCAAGATTATTTATAACGCTTACAAAAATCGGGACGCTTTCGACCGTATGATGTTTATATTTGCTTCTAAAGATTTTAACCAAGCCTATCAACGGCTAAAGTATCTGCAACTTTATAATGAATATCTACATCAGCAGGTGGATTTGATTTTGAATACTACCAACCAAATAATTGAAAGTAACAAACAACTCGAACTGCAAAAAAACACCAAGAAAGAACTTTTGCAAAATAGCGAACAAGAAAAAATCAAATTGACACAGGAAAAGGAGAAGAAAGACTCGGATGTGAGCCAACTGCGTCAAAAAGAAGCAGGTTTGAAAAAACAACTAAAGAAAAAAGAAGAGCAAGCCCGCATATTACGCAATAAAATTGAATCGGTTATCTCCGACGAAATTAAGAAATCAGCATTCAAATCGAAGAAAACAGTTACCACCACCACCACGGTTAAGAATGTGTTGACGCCTGAAGAAATCGTGGTTTCTGATAATTTTTCGGGCAACAAAGGCAAACTTCCTTGGCCCGTTGAACGCGGTGTTATTACAGGCACCTTTGGCGAACATCCCCATCCCGTTTTGGATGGGATCAAGGTGAAGAACAATGGGGTGGACATTTCTACCACTGCTGGTGCATCGGTACGGGCAGTGTTGAGCGGCACCGTTTCGAGCATCATCACCATCACCAACAACAACAAAGCTGTCATCGTCCGTCATGGCGAATTCTTTACGGTATATTCTAACCTTCAATTGGTTTCGGTGAGTAAAGACCAACACCTGAGCACCAAGCAAAACATCGGCGTTGCGTCAACCAATATGGATGATGGCAAAACCGAAATCCATTTTGAAGTGTGGCAGGGCAAAATTACTTGCAACCCTATTGAATGGTTGGCTCGGAAATAAGAGGGAGGGATGAACGGAGTGAGAGTTTATCGCAATTAGGCTAAAGCTTAAAAGGATAGAGGTGACGGAGGCAGAGCCTTCCGCTGAATGGGGGAGGGTGAAGTGTCACATAAGAAAATCAATGTTTAAATTATGTTCATCGAAGTAGATATTATGGACAGTGAAGTAGATATTATGGTCAGTGAAGTAGATATTATGGACGGTGAAGTAGATATTATAGACAGTGAAGTAGATATTATAGACGGTGAAGTAGATATTATGGTCAGTGAAGTAGATATTATAGACAATGAAGTAGATATTATGGTCAGTGAAGTAGATATTATGGACGGTGAAGTAGATATTATGCTCGCTTGACTAAATATTATGCTCACTTCACTAGATATTACGCACAATTGACTAGATATTACGATTCGAGAATTTTATAAATAGTTCATTTACAATACATAAGAACAGCAACTAAAATTTAATCTTCTAATCGGTGAAAGGAGTAGGGATGGATGGAGGCAGAGGCTAGTGATGACAAGAAACCTTTTTATATCGCCACCCTCTTATCATACAAATACTCCTGAAATCCAATGAAAGTATTTCTGATACTGGCTATATCTCCAAGTTCTCGCTTGGCGTCTGCAATAGCATGATATTTTAAAACGAGCAAATCGCTGATTTTTGAATCATCCAATTCATCAACGCCTTGTTTTATATATTGGCTCAATACGAAATTCAAAAACTCTTGTTGTTTAGCATCATAATTATCGAAATGAACTTTTGCTTTTTCTGCTCTTTCAAATCGTTCAATTATGTTGGAATGAAAAGCGATGTAAGCCAACACATCATACAAATCGCTGTTTTCAGCGTCCAGTATTATTTGAAACTCCTTGAGTTGTTGTTTGGCAAATCCTTTTTCTGAAAGCTCTTCCAACAATTTCTTCCTTGTATCCGGTTTGCTCCAAATTGTTCTGAGTTCATCTTCGCTTTTGAACAATTCAGGTAATGTGCCAAACAAGGATTGCAGAAATTCAGTTGCCGAAATGGGTTTGCCATCAGGACTCCAGAATGAGGTACTGACCATGTGCTGAAACTGCCTTACTTTCCCATCAGCCAACTGCACTTTTATCATACGCCTTCCTGTGTCGTCACATCTGCACATCACATACCCACATACCTCACATGCTTCTTCAGGCTCTCTAACACATATACAAGGTTGTTGTTTGCATTTATCACAAGGCTGAGGTGGTGTTGGTGGATCTTTTATAACTGGTTCTTCAGGTTCCCCATCCCATTCAGGATCATTGAAATGATGATGCGCTTTCACAAAATCATAGATGGTGAAATAATCTTTTCCATCAAACAAACGGGTGCCGCGACCTATGATTTGCTTAAATTCTATGATGGAGTTTATTGGGCGCACCAAAACAATATTTCTCACTTCGGGAGCATCCACTCCGGTGCTCAACTTTTGTGACGTGGTGAGTATCGTGGGAATATGTTTTTCATTATCCTGAAAATCACGTAGATGTTGTTCACCTATTTTACCATCATCGGCAGTAACCCGATGACAATAGTTTGGATTGTTACTGAGCGCATACTGATTTATTAAATCACGTATAGCCAACGCATGTAATTGAGACGCACAAAAAACCAAAGTCTTTTCATTTTGGTTTATCAAACTCATAAATATCTTAACGCGGTAAGCCTCTCTATCTTTGATTTCGATAATACGGTTTATTTCAGCTTCAGTATAGGTTTTCCCTTCTTCAATTTCTCCTTCTATCACCGTATCATCCGAAGTAAAAATATACTCATCTATATTCGTGTCTATTTGTTTCACCTTAAATGGAGTCAAGAACCCGTCATTAATGCCTTCTTTTAATGAATACACATAAACAGGTTCACCAAAATAATTATAGGTATCAATGTTGATGGTGCGTTTGGGGGTAGCCGTCAAACCCAACTGAACCGCCGGCGAAAAATACTCCATGATGGCTCTCCATGTACTTTCGTCACTGGCACCGCCACGATGACATTCATCTATAACAATAAAATCAAAAAAGTCTTTTGGATATTCCCCGAAATATGGTTCGGCACCCTTCGACAAGCTCAGGGATTGCTCACCAACCTTTGGCTCAGGCACCGCGTGCTCGGTTTTATTTTTTGAAAGTTGTTTGAGTTTTTCAATATCCCCTTGTATAAGTGCAATTTTCTTTGCTCTGCTCCATTTTTGTATTTGCTTTTCTCTTTCAAAGGCTAAATCTATTCTGTCAAATGTTTCATAATAAACCAATTTAACGGGTAGGTTCTTGGCAGTAAAATTTGCTCCTTCACCATTTTTATGTTGTTCTATCCTTAATGATAAATCCTTTGTACTTCCTGTGTAAAAACTTCCATCCGAACACTGTAAAACATACATATAACCATATGCTTTGACAAGCTCAGCAGCAGATAATTCTTCGAAATTTATTATTTCCTGTCGTTCATTGGTAGCGGTGGGTGAGCTTGTTATAGCGGTGGATGAGCTTGTCGAACCCCCGCTCATAAAAGTCTGGAATATGGTAAAGAACACACTGCCATTTTTCGGCACCTTGCCTTTTTTCTTGATGTCGGCAGGATTGATGCGCACCAAAGCATCTTCTTCAAACGAACTAAAAGCATTAAAAGCCTGGTCGGCTAATATATTTCTGTCTGCTAAAAATAATATTCTTGGGCTTCTGGCTTCGACAGGCTCAGCCACCGATTGATTTAATGGCCGGTGAGCCTGCCGAACCGTCCATCTTGCCTGAAACAGCTTCCATGCTATCTGAAATGCAATCGCTGTTTTTCCTGTGCCTGTGGCTAAGGTTAATAATATACGGGTTTTGCCTTCCGAAATAGTTTCCAATACTTTCGCAACTGCGTTTTCCTGATAGTAACGCAATTGCCACGAACCGCCTCTGTCCTCAAAAGGAACAGCAAGCAGTTTGTTTTTCCAGGCTTCGATAAGCTCAGCCTTCGTACCTTCCGCAGGTTCAGGATAACACATTGCCCATAATTCGTCAGGGGTAGGGTAGCATCTCACATCGCCTTCCCTGCCTTCAGTCATGTCAATGCAATAAATCTGCATACCATTGCTGCTATAAGCATATCGAACCTGCAATTTTTCGGCATATTTTTTAGCTTGCCCAACGCCTTCCGTATAATATCTGTCCTTTGACTTGGCTTCAATCACCGCCAGGTTTCTGTTTCTATATTGCAACACATAATCCGCCTTATCGGGTATGCTTCGCTGACCATGCCCTATCAACCTTCCTTTGTTTATCGGAAACTCCCTGCGAATGCGGCTGCCTTCCACCACTCCCCAACCGGCGGCTGCCAATGCAGGATCAATATATTCGGCGCGGGTTTCGGTTTCGTTCATGGGTTAAAAAATTTATCTTTATTCCAATTGAGAGGATTGTTCATAATATAATTTGAAATGGTATGATATGATTGTTCGTCACGAATGATGTGTTCGTAAAAATTTCGTTGCCATAATTTTCCCAGGGCGGGGGCAAGCCCCGCCCGTACGTAATTTGATTTGAATATATTCAAACACGCATTCGCCACCAACGATTTATATGCGCCAATGATATTGCCCACGCTATTTCGTACGGGCAACCCTTGCGGTTGCCCTATTATTATGGATTGCGGTTGCCCTAATTTGGATTGGGCGGATTGCGATTGCCATGATTGGGCGGGGGCAAGCCCCGCCCGTACGGAATCCGGATTATTTTGGGCGGGGGCATTATTTTGGGCGGGGGCATTATTTTGGGCGGGGGCATTATTTTGGGCGGGGGCATTATTTTGGGCGGGGGCAAGCCCCGCCCCTACGGCGGAATCCATATTATTTAATACAACAATTCCATGGATATGATTGGGCATGATTTGGAATACATCCAATTCGAAATTATTAAATCGTTGGGCTAATTTTGCCCATTCGTCGTAGGCAATTTGACCGTAATCGTTTAAAATCATTTCCCCATTTTCTATTTTGCCAAACCGGCAAATTTTATCCTGGCAACAAATGGTGATGAAATACGCACCCGCCTGCGAATAATCGTATCCTTTTAAACGGATAGATTTACGATGATGAATATTTGGGTTGTAATTCATAATGATTTTTTATTGTACCAATGTTTCCTTCCCCACCAACTCCCCCCTAAACGCCTTCTCCAACACACTTTTCTTCAACTCCTCCAAACCCACCAATTTCTTCTGATACATACATTCCAATTTCTTTGTTTCGGCAGATAAGGTCTCAAGTTGGTTGACGATTTGGGTTTGGGTTTCTAAAGATGGATAATGAATTATAAAATTCTGCAATTGAACTTTTGTTATAGCCTGCCTTGTCGAACCTTGTTCTCCAGTCTCTAATAATTGATCTTTGTAGAAATTTGAGATTAATAATAAGTTGAGGAAATTAGCATCAATTAATTCTTTCTTTGGTCTAATAATAGATACATGTTGGTTAACTCTTGCAGGCAAATATTTTGGGGGGATAATACAGCATCTTGCAACCGATGCACCTGTAATATTTATAAGCACATCATTTTCTTCAAGAGTAACATTGGCTAAATCTTTTGCTTGGTAATCATCAATAAAAGCAAGGTTATTTTCTTTAAAAAATCTGTCATGAACATTCATGCTTCGAACTAATGAAATTCCTACTACTTTATATGATTCATTTCCACCTCGTGGCGTTGCTCCACTGCCAATTTTTGAAGTTACATCCCCCAACCTCTTCTCCACCCATCCTTCCCCCTTCTTCATAAAAATACTATTCAACTCACTCTGAAAAAGCTCCTTCGCATTTTGCAAATTGCGTTGCACATTTTCTTTCGCTTGGGCTATGGCAGCAAAGGCATTATCTAAAAGGGAAACAATTTGGAGTTGTTCAGGGTAAGAGGGAATAGAAATCTCTAATTCTGATAGTTTCGATGCATTAAATCCTCCTTGAGCACTTCCTGAAACACCAGCATTTATTTCATCCCAATATGTTTTAGATTGAAAAAAATAGAACAAATACTCTGCTAAAAGTTCCTTTTTATTAATGTGAACTTTAATCAGATAAGAAGCAAACACCGATTTAGGAGGGTCGTTTAACAAGTAACTCTTACCTGTTGTTGCACCAGTTCTTGCAAAAACAATATCACCTGTACTAAGTTTGTATTTTTCAAAATCAGTATCAATTATATTACAATAGGGTACAGTTTCCCAATTAACACCATCGTCTTGAATGTCTGTAATCCTTAAAAACTTAGGGCCAATTTCTTCATAAGATGCCTTTTCAGTATAGCCATAAATTATTTTTGCTACCGCCCCTAATTTCTTAATTTCCCAACCCTTCGGCAGGCTCAGTGCATCGCCCTCTTTCATAACAGCCCTTTAATAGTCAAAAGAATTTCATTAGTTTCCCCATCCAGCGTTTCCATCTCTTCCAAAATCTGTTGCGGCGTCCGCAATGCGGCTTCGTCGGGTAGGTTGGGGTTTTTTACGGATAAATCGTAATTATTGTTTTGTACGGGCAACCGTTGGGGCAACCCTTGCGGTTGCCCTATTTGCGATTGCCCTATTGGCGATTGCCCTATTGGCGATTGCCCTATTGGCGATTGCCCTATTGGCGATTGCCCTGATTGGGCGGGGGCAAGCCCCGCCCGTACATTGGCATTATTGGAAATGGTGGGATTTTGGGCGGGGGCAAGCCCCGCCCGTACGAGGATATTCCATGATTTTTCGGATTCGGGCTTTGTTTTCTGCAATGCCACAAATTCTTTCAAATCCTCATCGTTCAAAGGGCTGGTTTTGCCCATCGTTCTGCCTGCATCAAATTGATAGTACCAAATGTTTTGTGTCGGTTCGCCTTTGGTAAAAAACAACACCACGGTTTTCACACCTGCCCCCAGGAAGGTGCCGCCGGGCATATCCAATATGGTGTGCAAGTTGCAGCTCTCCAACAAATATTTTCGCAAACTCACCGAGGCATTGTCGCTATTGCTCAGAAAGGTGTTTTTGATTACTATGCCTGCCCGTCCGCCTGCTTTCAGGCTTTTGATAAAATGTTGCAAAAACAAAAAAGCTGTTTCGCCTGTTTTGATATCGAAGTTTTGTTGCACCTCAGGTCGTTCCTTCCCGCCAAACGGTGGATTGGCAAGAATTACATGATAGCGGTCTTTCTCCTGTATGTCGCGTATGTTTTCTGCCAGCGTGTTGGTGTGTATGATGTTGGGGGCTTCTATGCCATGCAAAATCATATTCATTACGCCTATGATATACGCCAGATTCTTTTTCTCTTTGCCGTAGAACGTATTTTCCTCCAAGGTTTTCAGGTTGGTGGTGGTCTTTTCCATGCGCTCATACATATAGGTGAAAGCCTCACACAAAAAGCCCGCACTGCCGCAGGCTGCATCATAAATTTTCTCACCCACTTGCGGATTCACCACCGCTATCATCGCACGTATCAACGGGCGAGGCGTATAATACTGTCCGCCATTGCGTCCTGCATTGCCCATATTTTTGATTTTGGTTTCATACAGGTGGCTCAATTCGTGCTTGTCGGTGCTGCTACCAAAAGGCAATTCATCCGTCAAATCAATAATATCGCGAAGATTATAGCCACTTTTTATTTTGTTATTCAATTCGCTAAAAATCTCGCCGATTTTATATTCTATAGATTTCGGATTGTCAATAGACTTTAACTTGAAATCTGCCAGATAGGGAAACAATTGTTGGTCAACAAACTTAACCAGGTCGGGACCTGTCAAGGCTTTGTTATGATCGAGTTCGACAAGCTCACCCGCCCTCAGTTTTGCATTTGCTCCCTGAGCTTGTCGAAGGGGCATTGCCCAAACAGCCCATCGATAGGGTTCATCCAAAATAAATTTATACTCTTTACCTTCCAAGGCGGCTTCGTCGGCTTTTTCGTGCTCCAACTCATCCAAATAACGCAAAAACAAAACCCATGAAGTCTGTTCAATATAATCCAATTCGCTATCGGCTCCCGCATCTTTGTAAAGTATGTCGTCTATGTTTTTAAAAGTTTGTTCAAACATGTAATTATTTCTTTCTTTTTATTTCTTGAATACTAAATCAAATCAGAGTTCAAAAGTACATATTATTTCAATAAGAAAACAAAATTATTTTCAATGAACCTCCTCGCCGCAAGCAGCGAGGTGTCAAATCTCCAACCGCACAAGCAGAATACGCCGCAAGCGGCGGGGAATTAACCCAAAAAGATTAACCCGTTCGACAGAGGTTCCAACCTCTGCGGTTTCTATCCTTTTAGGCTCTGCCTAATTGCCATCAAGTCGTAGCTCGGCTCCAAGCCTTGCTACGACTTCAACAAGCATGCTGGGCTTCAAGAAAGACTCTAACACACGCAAGATTGACGATGACAGTCCCATGATTGACGGTGACATACGCAAGATTGACTCTGACATACTCTCGATTGACCGTGACACACGCTGGATTGACTCTAACATACTCTCGATTGACTCTAACATACGCAAGATTGACTCTGACATACGCAGGATTGACAGTGACACACGCTGGATTGACTCTGACCGTCCCAAGATGAACGGTGACATACGCTAGATTGACGGTGACACGCGCTGGATTGATTCTGACATACGCTCGATTGACTCTGACATAAAAATCCGTTTACCTCTTTAAAAGCGTTTTCTCAATTGAATATAGGCTCTGTAGAACTGATTTGTTTTTTCGATGTCGGTTTCAACATTGAGCGCAAGTGATAGTTTTTTAATGATTTCTACCGTAAAATTAAACTCCGCTATATGCTGGATGAAAGGTGTTTCGGCATGCATTATTTTGTAATTGACAAAGCTGTAAGCCAGTCCAATATTCATTTTGCCTGAAACAAACGGACGCGATATCCGCAAATTATATATATTGCCTTGCAGATAGCTGCTTTGAAGTATGGTGGAAGAAAGCGTGGAAGAAATCTTCGACTTGGCAATGTTGCTATAGGTTATGAATAGGTAGGCATTTTTGCTTTGGCGCAGGTCGTTATTTTGGAAACGGTAGCCAACCCTCGCACCCATATACAAATATTTCGCTAAGTTTAGATTTGCAAAAAAACCTAAGCCTTGGCGGGTTTGCATGTCGAGGAGGGTGCTTACATAATTCTTATCGGTTTCGTAGTAAATCACGTTAGTTCTAGCATCGTAGCTTCCCGTTAGGGTCAAACGTTTCACAGGTCGCCAACGCAGCGAGGCATACAGATTGGTGAGGTTGAAGGTGTTTTGTTTTTGTTGGTTCACGACTTTGTAAAGATCCATTTCAATGCTCACAAACATGTTGACATTTTTGAGCAAGGAACTGCTATGCTGAAAATAAAGAAATCTACGGTCGGTTTTTAGGTTGTTCATTTGCTGAACAAAAGCCAAAGAGTTTTGCATATTCCGTTTCGAAGTTTGCATATTATAGCCCACGTATGCCCCAAACTGCAACAAATTAAAGTTGAAACCATAATCCATATACCCTGGACGCGCCCCACCAAATCCTCCCACGTAAAGTCCTTTGAAGGATTTCTCTACCTGCAAACCATCTATAGCACCGATGTTCGCAATATTGGGATTGGCTTTTCTACCCAACACCAAAAACAAACTTTTCGTGATGTCATACTTCACCGCAAAGTTATAAATTTTTAAGGCATTAAACATAGTGCCTTTTGTTTTGGTCCAATCGCCATTTCCTTGTCGGTAGAACAGATTCGTTTCTAAGGAGAACTTGGAGTTTGCTATGTTTTTTATATTGAAAGAAACCGATACATTATTTCTATATAAAAACGGATAAGGCGTGTTGGAGAAGTTGGAATAATTTGACAGACTGACATAGCCATATATTTTTTGCTTGCGAGATGGACTGCCTGAATTTTGTTGTTTCTTATTTGCTGATAAGGAAGTGTCGGCTATTATATTATTGTTTTGCGTTTCGATTGGCTTGGTTTTCTCCGATTCTTTGGTTTCAACTCTTCTCTTTGCCGTAATGCCATCGTTTATATTCACCTTGATATTGGGCAACAAATTGCAAACCACGGATGTTGACGACATACTATACACCACTAAAGCCGGAACCAAAGTGTTATTGCTTTTCGCGAAAAGGGTGTCGCCCACTACGATTCCTTTGGTGGAGCTATACTTTATATACACGTTTTGGGAAGTCATATACGAAACGTTGCCTTCCACATTTTCTGTAGCATTTTGAGCATCAACACTCAAAAAACATAACCATACGAAACTTACAGCCATTAAAATTCTCATATACTTTTTCCCCCCAAAAATACGCCTATCCATCCAAATTTATATCCTAAACAATTAATCTCCGCCCACGCCTCTAGGATGGCAGTTGAAACAAGCGGTGCTCGTATAGGTAAATCCACCAACGTCTCCATGTTGATTGGTTATATTGGCTTGATTGTTATGACATCCAAGACAATCATAGGTGCAATTGGCAGGGTTGGTGTGACACTGATTGCATGCGATTCCGGCATGGTTTCCCGAACTTATAGGGAAATAGCTCTCGTGTTGAATTACTGTGCCCCAACCTGGGTTGGTGGTGTGGCATATTTTACAATCGGTTGAATAGCATCCCGAATTATGCGGTGGATTAGTAGTGGCTTCATAATCGTCTTTATGGCATGAATAACAATCGGTGGATAGCGATGTGAAATTGTTATTGGTGTGGCATTGCGAACACTGAAGATTGGAATGACCTAAGGTGAGCGGAAAGAAGTTATGATTGAATCCTGAACCGCCCCATTCGTAGGAGTAAATATTATGACATTCGCTACAATCTGTTGAAAAGATACCTTCATGGCGCGGGTTGCTTGTTGCCAAATAATTCTCCCGATGACAATCAATGCACTCCACCCCTTGGACATCATAGCGTAGCAAGGATTCGGATTTGTGACATTGCTGACATTCGGCGATGGTGTGAACTCCCACAAGGGGAAATCGACTTTGCTGATGGATTTCAGTGATATTATTGACCAACCACGATTGGGAGGTATGACATTTGTCGCAAAATTTACCTACAGTGTTGCTATGCACATCTTCGTGACATTGGACACATTCGGTTTTTGCTTTTGCTTCGGCAAAGACCAAAGAAGCGTGGCACAAGCGGCAGTTAATGTCTTTATGTTGCCCCGTCAACGGCATTTTGGTGCTCGCATGGTCGAAGGAGTATATTTCTTTATCTAATGCCCACCCTTTAGAGCTGTGACAGGTGGAACAGCTTATCTTGAAGTCTTTGCCGTGAGGCGAGTCGGTGGGGGTGTAGGCTCCAACTAAATAAAGCACAGCATACCCAATTATTAATGACAGGATTCGCATTTTACGCTAATTTTATAGTGAATATAAAGGACGTTATTTGTCTGTGTTGGTTTATGGCATTTGTTGCACAGCACATTGGCATGCTTGCCTTCCAACTTGAATGCCGTGGTGTTATGGTTAAATTTTGAGGCTTTCCAATTGTCAAATTCATGACAATTGTTGCAATCGGTGACGCCATCTTTGTCAAATTGATTGTTATGTTTATCCGCATGACAGTTCGAGCAATTCATAGATAAATTGGCGAACTTCTGCAGCGCGATGCCCTCTTTACTTTCAGAAAAATGACACTTCCGACAGGATTGGTTTTGGTGGGCACCTTGAAGTTTGAAGTTTGTTTTGGCATGGTCGAAAGTGATGTTGGTCCAGGTGGCTTCGGTATGGCAACTGAGGCAATTGTCTTCGGGATAATATTTCTTGCTGATGGCATCGCCATGATAGTTTTTGTGGCAATCAATACATTTTTTGCCCACATCTCTGAACGACCATGTCGCGGTCTTTTTATGACATTCAAAACAAGGCGCTGCCACATGGGCACCCTGAAGCGGAAACACACCTTTATTATGTTGGTCAATGGTGTAAAGCGCATTGACAAACCCACTCAAATTGTGGCAGGTGATACAGTCAGGAGTAGCATTATCTTTCGTGAACTGTCCTTTATGGTAATCTTTATGGCAATCCGTACACTTTTGAAATTTGAGCGGTGTCGTAAAATTGATCTTATGACAAGCCTTACATTCTACATTTAAGTGCTTTTCTTCCAGTTTATATTTTGTTTTGCTATGGTCGAAGTTCTTTATGTCCTTTGTAACGACAAATGACTCGTTGGAGTGGCATTGCAAACAGTTTTGCCCAAACTGATTCTTATGTACATCCTCATGGCAATTGATACAACTGCCGAATTGCAAGCCAGTGAACTTTTGAGATTTCACCCCATTGTTGGTCTCCACTTTATGACACTTGATACATTCCACATTGATGTGCTTACCCGTCAATTGATACTTGGCAGAGGTGTGTCGGAACTTGGATGCGGGCTTGAACGCATTTTCTTCATGACATGTCAGGCAATTGGTTGACAGGGTGCCTTGATGATAATCTGTGTGGCAATTCACGCAGTTGGTTTTCAATCCCAAATAGGTGAATTTCTTTGCTTTTGCCTTCGCATTCGTAATATTCTTTGCCGTGTGACAATCGGCACATTTCTTTTTGGCATGCGCATTGGTGAGCGTGAAGCCGCTTAAAGCATGATTGAAGGTCGCCGCATCAAATTTCACGATTTGGAAATTTCTGCCATGATGTTCGCTGTGGCAGGTGGCGCATGTCTTGCCTTTCACTTCTCTGGAAGCATGGTAGCCTTTGTTGATAGCAATGCGTTCTTTCAGCTCGGTATGACATGCTAAACATTTATCGTTCGACAACTGCTGTCCCAAAATATGACAGAGCGTGCAATTGGAAATACCTTCCAACTGCGCATGAAGCACCGTTAAATCTCCGGGTGAAATCTGTGCAAACACATTTCTGCCAAAGAAAATCAACAAAATTAGTAGTATATATTTCGTACGCCTCATAGTGCTTAAACGTTTATTTGTGTTTCAAAATTGCTTCGCCAAACTTCTTATTCACATGTATGCCTATTTTCTGTAGAAACTCCGTAGGCAATTCCCCTCCTGCAAAAATATACACCAAGTCGTTTTTTAGCGTTACTTCTTGTTTGTCTATAACATGGGTGAGGGTTATGCTATCTTTTTCAATAGAAATTAAACTCGTATTAAAACGCATATCAATACTTCCTTTTGCGATAGCTTCCGTTATTTTATCCTTATTGGAAGATTTGATACGGCTAAATTTTTCGCTGCGATAGGAAAGTATGACATGATTGTTGTCTGCCAACAGTAGAGCCGATTCGATAGCCGAATCGCCACCACCGACCACCATTATATTTTTATCTTGAATGAGTTCAGGTTCCAACAGACGATACGCCACTTTTTCGTGCTCTTCGCCCGGGATGTTCAGTTTGCGAGGGGTGCCGCGTCTTCCGATAGATAACAACACTTTTTTTGCCGTATAGGTTTCGCCCGACAGGGTAGCTATAGTGAAAAACCCTTGCTCTACCGTGATGGCTTCCACTTTCGAGTTTTCTTTCAGCGCAATATTATTGGTTTTGATGACGGTTTCCCACAACCCCAAGAGTTCTGTTTTGGAGGTTTCATACAGTTTCACTTTTCCGTAGAGAGGCAAATCCATAGGCGAGGTCATCACCACTTTGGCTCGGGGAAAGGTAAACACCGTGCCGCCCAAGGTGTCTTGTTCCAAAATGAGGGCTTTGATATTGTGTTTTTTTGCCATGAGCGCCGCCGCAATACCCGCGGGACCTGCTCCAACAATAATCAAATCGTAGGTGGCATGATGTTCTTTATCCAAAGATTTCACAATATGTTCCACGGCTTGTTTGCCTTGTTCCACCGAATTCTTCACCAAGCCCATGCCGCCCAATTCGCCTGCAATATACACTCCATGAATATTTGTTTCAAAATTCTGATTCACATGCGGTAAATCCACCCCACGTTTTTCGGTGCCGATGAACAGCGAAATAGCTTGCGTGGGGCAGGCATGAAAACAGGCGCCATGCCCTATACAGCGCGACGCATTGATGGTGGTGGCTTTGCCATTCCGTATGCCCAAGATATCCTTTTCGGGACAAGCTGCAATGCATGCCCCCGACTTTATACAGCGGTTTTCATCCACATAAGGATGCAGCGAAACAGGTTCATACAAGCCCTCTTCCTTTGCCTTTTTAATTTTCGCTTCAACGATTTTCGATTTCTTCTTTTGACGCAAAAGATAAAACACCACAACTATCAGACACAATAAAATGACTGAACCATAAATAACTATATTTTCAATGAGCGTTTCCATACCCTTTTAAAATAGCCACCTTGAGCCAAACATAATCGTTATCACCACATGAATAATCATCACAATAAGCATCACAAAAGCAAAAGGCAGATGCACCACATGCCAATATTTCAGCAAATTTTGCATGCTCGTCAGGCGGTCAATTTTTCGGTTTAACGACAACTCATCTTTGGCAAGCCCGATAATCTTTTTGGATTCCGCAGGCGAAACTTTATTGGTTTTCACGATGCCTTTGATGCGATTCAGCGTTCGTTTATCTTCAAAATACGTTTTGAAATAACTCGTCAGCAGATTGCCATGATAAATCCCTATTTTCTTTTGTGTCAGGTTGCGTATTTCTTGATGACTTTCAGCGCTGAGCGACTGAAATTGGTCAAGATTGGCATCATCGGTGTTTTTCATCGCATTGATTTCGCTCAGGCTTAATTCCCTACCATCCATGTTTCTCGGAATTTGGATGTAGATAAACCTGCCAATAATGCCACTGAGAAACACCGCCACCATACTCCAAAAACTGATAGCAACGATGCCGCCAAATTTAAATGAGGTGTGATACAGCACCAAAATCGGACCTAAAGTGCACAGGAAGATATGAAACTCCAACCAATATTTCAGTTGCCCAAGGCGGAAAAACGTCCGAATCCGCTTGCGCAGCATATAGATTAGTACGCCGATGAGCATAAACGCCGAACCAAATATCCCGAAGCCATGACCTAAGATGCCGCTTGGTTTCAGCATTTTATAATCGGGATGAAAAAAACGCTCCGATATGCCCGTTTGATAAAAGCTGAGTCCTATATATAACACATAGGCTAATATAGCGGCAACTATAAGCACCAAAATTAAAATAAATAGACGATGAACTGTTTTCGACATAATATGGTAATTTAAGAGAGAAATATTTACGCTGCTAAATTAATAAAGATTGTGAATATACAAGCAAAAAATTACAAAAAATTACGAATAATTAAGCACTCTATCAACAAACGTGAAAAATATTTAATTTTGCGTCTCTTCCTCTATCCTATTTTGCGCCTCTATCCATAAAAACAAAACATAATCCCATTGCAATCCTCTTAAAATTTTTCATTGCTAATTTTTCATTCTCCAAAACACCACTTTTTACCCCAAAAAACCCACCTATCCCTACTCCCACAACCCTTTCCAAAGCCTCGACAGAACTCTTATTGTGTGCCACAGCACTGTTTTTATGTATCACGGAACTCTTACTGTGTGCCACAGCACTGTTTTTATGTATCACAGAACTCTTACTGTGTATCACAGAACTGTTTTTGTGTACCACAGAATTGTTTTTGTGTATAACAGAACTTTTACTGTGTGCCACAGAAATGTTTTTATGTACCACAGAACTCTTACTGTGTGCCACAGAAATGTTTTTATGTATCACAGAACTCCTACTGTGTGCCACAGAAATGTTTTTATGTATCACAGAACTCTTACTGTGTGCCACAGAATTGTTTTTGTGTATCACAAAACTCTTACTATGTGCCAAAGAAATGTTTTTATGTATCACAGAACTCCTACTGTGTGCCACAGAAATGTTTTTGTGTATCACAGAACTCTTACTGTCTATGCCAGCAACCATATTTCCTGCCACAGTATTATAATTCCCCCTCCATAAACCCAAAACCCGAAACTTTAACCTTGTCTCGTACCTGCCAACTGAGCCCGCCCCTTTTGGTATTTGGTATTTTATTCCTTCCCCCGCCTCTTTTCCTCCTTCGGCAATACTTGTATGCAATGCAGTTCCAAATCGCTCAGCAAGCTATTCATTTCGCTATATTTTGCCATGTTGATTACAAAAGCGGTCAAAATGTTGGTTATGCTGCGGATGGTTTTTATCATCGCTTTGATTTTATCGGCGCTCATCTTGCCTCTTATCAGCAGCAGAAAGTCTGTCTCGGGCATTTTATCCAACAACAACACATTGTTTTTTTTGTTTGCCAATAGACAGAGAACGTTTCTTTGTTCTTTATCTTCATGATAAAAAAAAGAATATTCTTCGAGGTTTGGTTTCTTTTTGGAGGAAACGAAATTGGTGTTTTTTTGCAGATTGATATCTAAAACCGTATTCAGATTCCAACAAAGTTTGTAATCTTTCAGATGAGTGCTGAGCGCAATGGCGCTATAATCCTCTGTCAGATCACAATCGAAAGCCAAAATCTTTTTCATGCGGGTTTATTTTATGCCCTTCATTTCTTTCCACATCTGATTAAACGATTTGGGTTGCACCACAGGCACATCGCGCCGCGGACCCCAAGCATTGCGGAAAAACAAACGGATAACCGAGTTCTTCATTTTCGCGCTGGGTTTGTCGAATATCCAACGGTTTAGCATCGCTTTTTTCCAACCATACATCACAATTCTATCCATGTAGCGCGATAGATGTTGTTCCACAACGTCGCGTCGGTTATAGAGCAACAGTTTATGCAATTTGATGCCTGCCGGACACACTTCCGTACATTTTCCGCAGAGCGATGAGGCGAAACTCAAATGTTTGTATTCTTTCATACCGCTGATGTGAGGCGTAACCACTGAGCCGATAGGACCGGTATATACCACGTCGTAGGTGTGTCCGCCGATGTTTTTATACACAGGGCAGGCATTCAAACAAGCACCGCAGCGGATGCACGTAAACGCCACCTTTTGGTCTTTTTGTGCCAACAGGTTGGAGCGTCCGTTGTCTAACAACACCACATACATCTCCTCGGGTCCGTCGGTTTCGCCTTCTTGGCGCGGACCGGATAGTATGGAATTATACACGGTGATGTTCTGCCCTGTGCCATGAGCTGCCAACACGGGCCAAATCAATCCCAAATCTTTCATCGAAGGAATGATTTTGTCAATACCTGCTATCGCGATATGTATCTTAGGGAAAGAAACCGACATCAGGGCATTGCCTTCGTTTTCCGTCAACGCAATGGCGCCCACATCGGGCAAAATAAAATTGACACCCGAAACACCTATTTCAGCATTGACAAACTTATTGCGCAACAGTTCGCGCACAAAAGCCGTGATTTGTTCGGGAGTGCTTTCAATAGGCAAATTAAACTTCTCATTGAAAAGCTTTGCCACATCTTCCTTGGATTTGTGCATCGCCGGGGTGATGATATGATAGGGTTTTTCGCCCGCAATCTGCACTATATATTCGCCCAAATCTGTTTCCACCGATTCTATGTGATGTTTTTCCAATTCCTCATTAAAATCGAGCTCCTCCGTTGCCATAGATTTTGACTTCACTATCTTGGTGGCTTCGGTTTTCACACATATCTTCACAATTTCTTCGATGGCAACCTGAGCATTTTGTGCCCAAATCACCTTGCCGCCGTTTTTGGTGAAATTATATTCAAACTCTTTCAGATAATCTTCCATATCGTTCACCGCACGATGTTTTATCACCGATATGCGCTGCTTCGCCAAGGGCAGATTTGAGAATTGTTCTTTGCCGCGAAGCACGGCTGCGTCGTATTTACCAATATTGAAGTTTAATATTTTCCGATGCGTTATATCGAACGCTTTGATTTCGGCTTTCCGTGAAAATTCTTTTTGTTTGTCGCTCATATCTTATACAATAATGTTTTTTATCTTTTGAACTCTAACTTCATGTCGTCCGCCTTCGAAAGCGGTGTGGAGAAATACATCTACAATTTGTTTTGCTTCATCAACAGTTATATAACGTGCAGGAAGAGACAGAACGTTCGCATCATTATGCAAGCGCGCCATTTCGGCAATCTCTGTCTTCCAACATAAGGCAGCCCGAACATTCACATACTTATTTGCCGTCATCGAAACGCCATTTCCGCTTCCGCATATAATAATGCCTCTTTGGTAAACTCCTTTATTAATATCGGAAGCCAATGGGTGAATAAAATCGGGGTAATCCACTCTTTGGGTGCTTGAGGTTCCGTAATCTTTTACGGTATAGCCTTTTGATTCCAAATAGTGTTTCACAATTTCTTTCAAATCGTAGCCTGCATGATCACATCCAATTCCTATTGTTTCCATTAATTTGTGATTGTTAATAATTATTTTGTTCTCTATTTTTTATATTCTTGATTTTTAAACCCCTTATAAAACGTTTTTTTTATACTTTTTTCAAAGCCAAGCTTTTATTTTTTCAACAATTCAAATGTTCAAAACCTTTGATAAGTCGGTTTATCTTTTGATAAGTTCGCTCCTCAAAAACTTACCAAAAATTGTCAACAAGTTTTCAAGGTAAAATTAAATAAAATTTTTCACCTACAGACATTTTCACACCGTTGTTGATAAATTTTTAGTATATTAATTTTTACAATTTTACGTTCTAATAACTCTTGCATTTTTGTTAGTAATTTTTAATAAGTGGTTTTTGCAAGTTTTTTTCAGCGACTTTTTAACAGTACTAACAACTCTATAGTAAGAAGAAT
>CAIWVT010000528.1 GCA_903916135.1 uncultured bacterium | reverse complement strand
GGCTCGCACGCCATTTTGACCTGAAGGCAAGCTGCATATTTAGCTATCTCCAAATACATCCTTCAAGCATAATACAGCCCCCTGTGATTGATGCTACATAATAAATAGGTATATAGACTTCCATTGATTTAGGTTTATAATTGGAACGGCGATGGTGGCAAAAAGAAAAGACATAATTGATAGTTGATGCTATACGAACGACATAAGAAAATAATCAATCAACCATAATCTCAAAGAAATATCAACCTCATAAGCTTAACATAAAAATGAACATTAGTATATTTGACAGCGAAGAATCAGAAATCGAATTCGAGCATAAGTTTGACAATCTTCAATCCATGATATTTATTGCTGACACCCTTGTTTTATGGGTTAATGCTGCTTGGGCAAATATGTTTACCCTTGATGTTGAAACGTTAGCGGATGAACAGTTATTGGCATATAATCTATCTCTTTACAAAAACAACAAGAAGAGCGTGGAAGAGTTTGAAAGCGTGGGGCAATTTCTTAAATCAGCAAAAAAAGTAAAAAAAATTAAATTAAAAAGTAAAGAGGGCTTATATGTATTCAATCGTTATATGACAGGTATCAAACTAATGAAAAATAGTATGACTTTTGTTCATAAGGGTTTTGTTAAATTTCATCAACTTGAGGAACTATATCCATTTGTTGGAGATGGCATTTGGCAGGTGCCATTCGTTGATTATATCAATGACCCTAAGAAAGAAGACGTTTTCATTCAACCTATATGCGAAAAGATGCAGCAACGAGATAATCTATTTGTATTGGATGAGAAATTGGAAGACTTTTACCTTCACTCGATTCTGGAGGCACCTGAAAATACTGCATGTGATTTCATTAAAATCCCTTTATGGGAAATTCAATTGGCAAAAGAATTAACCTATAATCAGATAAAATACACCCGCGATGATTTGCAACCCGCCCTATTGCCATTTAAAACTAATTTGAAAGAACTATCTGAAGCACTGATTGGCATTAATTTCCTGCCGGAGAATATGGCACGAATTAAGCAATTGTGTGGCGAAAAACTCCTTGAACATATAGCCCCCGTGCAGCAATCGCTGAACGATAGCCTTTATTTGAGTCATCTGAGGAATCAAAGTGCAGAAAACACCGACTCGAAACTATTCTTAGGCATCGCCTCAGCAGAAATGTTGTTGAATTATTTTGATAAAATCAAACTAGTTCAGCCGTATGTAATCAGCGAGATAAAGCAACGGCTCGCACGCCATTTTGACCTGAAGGCAAGCTGCATATTTAGCTATCTCCAAATACATCCTTCAAGCATAATACCGCCCGAGACAAATGCATCCCAATAACAATCCAACAAAAAAGCCATTTATAAAACAAAACAAGCAAATTTATAAAAAATATTCGCCTTGAATTATAAAAAAGTTATACTTTTGCAGCTTAATTTTCAATAAATAAAAAACAACTTACATCAAAAGGAGGAATAAAAAAAATGTCGAAAGAAAACACAACAAAGTACGTTTATTATTTCGGTGGTAAAAAAGCCGACGGTAGGGCAGATATGAAAAATCTGCTTGGAGGTAAAGGAGCTAATTTGGCTGAAATGGTAAACTTGGGTTTGCCTGTCCCAGCAGGATTGACCATCACCACAGAATGTTGTACTGCTTATTACGCAAACAATTGCGAATTGCCAAAATCATTGTTCGATGAAGTTTGGAATGGAATGAAAATGGTGGAATCGGAGATGGCTATGAAATATGGCGATGCTAAGAATCCATTGCTACTGTCCTGTCGTTCGGGCGCTCGTTCGTCTATGCCAGGCATGATGGACACGGTTTTGAACGTTGGATTGTGCACTGCCACGATTCCGGGATTAATCAAAAAAACCAACAACCCGCGCTTTGTGTGGGATTCTTATCGTAGGTTGATTATGATGTATGCTGATGTGGTGATGGACAAAGCTGAAGGACTTGACTTGAACATCCGCAAGAAATTGGACGATATGTTGGATGCGTATAAGAAATCTAAAAAAGTTAAAGAAGATACTGATCTCAGCGCCGACGATTTGAAATTTTTGGCAGATGAATTCAAAAAAAGAATCAAGCAAGAGATAGGCAAAGCGTTTCCCGATGATGCAAAAGAGCAATTGTTTGGAGGTATCAAGGCGGTTTTCAAAAGTTGGAATGGCAAGAAAGCAATTTCTTATCGTCGCATCGAAGGTATTCCTGATGAATGGGGTACTGCGGTGAATGTTCAAGCGATGGTGTTTGGCAATATGGGCGACACTTCGGCTACAGGCGTTGCGTTTACACGTAACCCTGCCACAGGTGAGAACCTATTTTATGGCGAATGGCTCATCAATGCGCAAGGCGAAGATGTGGTTGCCGGAATTCGCACCCCCAGCCCATTGAACAACGATACGAAAAACGACCAAAACAAGCATCTGATGAGCATGCAAGAGCAAATGCCAAAGACTTATACCGAGCTTGACGCAATTCGTACGATTTTAGAGAAGAATTATAAAGATATGCTCGACATTGAGTTCACCATACAAGAGAAAAAACTCTATATGCTACAATGTCGTGCAGGAAAACGTACGGGAACCGCTGCATTGAACATGGCTATGGATATGTTGTCAGAAAAACTGATTGACGAAAAAACCGCCGTAATGCGTGTTGAGCCTGCTCAGTTGGACGAACTCTTGCATCCGATTTGCGACCCTGCCGAAGAAAAGAAGGTATCGGTGTTGGTGAAAGGTTTGCCAGCCGGACCCGGTGCTGCTGTAGGTCAGTTGGTGTTTACTGCTGAAGATGCCGTGGCATGGGAACGTAAAGGCAAAACAGTTATTTTGATTCGTGAGGAAACCAATCCTGAAGATGTTGAAGGTATGCGCGCTGCTGTGGGTATTTTGACCGCTCGTGGCGGGATGACATCCCATGCTGCTTTGGTGGCACGTGGATGGGGCAAATGCTGCATCGTTGGTGCTGGCAAACTTCATGTTGACCCTGTTTCTAAAACTGCTAAGGTTGAAGGCACGAACATCGTGCTGAAAGAAGGAGATGTTGTTACCATGAATGGAACCAAAGGTTTTGTATATCAAACGGGCTTGAAGTTGATGGATGCTTCTGAAAATCCACGTTTCAAAGCTTATATGAAAATCGTTGACAAATTCCGCACGATGGGAGTTCGCACCAATGCAGAAACACCCGAAGATGCTAAAATAGCACGCGATTATGGCGCAGAGGGTATCGGCTTGTTCCGCACCGAACACATGTTCTATGGTGTTGGTTCCGAAAAGCCTTTGTTGGCATTGCGTAAGATGATTTTGAGTAATACCTTGGAAGAACGTAAAAAAGCTCTTAACGAATTGTATCCTTATGTGAAGAAAGACATCAAAGCTACCTTGTTGGCTATGGACACTTTGCCCGTAACCTTTCGCCTTTTGGATCCTCCATTGCACGAATTTGTTCCTCAGAGTCCTGAAAAGCAAGCGGAGTTAGCCAAAGAGCTTAAGATTGATGTGGCTGCCGTTGCAAAACGTGGCGAAGCATTGCACGAAAACAACCCTATGATGGGACATCGTGGCGTTCGTTTGAGTGTTACCTATCCTGAGGTTTCGGAGATGCAATTCCGCGCTATCTTCGAATCGGCTGTGGAGCTTCTCAACGAAGGTCATCATCCCAAGCCAGAGATTATGATTCCTGTTACCTGCGAAGTAGGCGAATTGGATGTTACCAAAAAGGTAGCCGACAAGGTTTACGCTGAAGTTTGTGAGAAATTCAAGGTGAAATCAATAGATTATTTGTATGGTACGATGATTGAGATTCCACGTGCCTGTTTGTTAGCCGACCGTATGGCAAAAACAGCGCAGTTCTTTTCATTTGGCACCAACGATTTAACGCAAATGACCTTTGGCTTTAGCCGCGACGATATAGGTGGATTCATGAACGAATATCTCGATCAGAAAATCTTAGCTGCTGATCCGTTCCAAACCATAGACCAAGACGGAACAGGTCAGTTGATAGAAATGGCTGTTGCCAAAGGACGCGCCACGCGCAAAGACCTCAAAGTTGGTATTTGCGGCGAACAAGGCGGCGACCCTGCTTCAGTGGAGTTCTGCTACAAGACAGGACTTAGCTATGTAAGCTGTTCACCTTTCCGCGTGCCGATAGCTCGTTTGGCTGCTGCTCAAGCTGCAATTAAAGATAAAAAGGCTGCTCCTGCTGCTAAGAAACCTGCTGCAAAAGCAAAACCAGCAGCAAAGAAAGTAGTGAAGAAAAAATAAATTAGTTTGAATACATGAAGAAAGCCGTTCTGAATTAGGACGGCTTTTTTTTTGACTGACAAGGATGTTTTTGCTTATGCGTTGCTTGTTTTTGCTTATGTGTTGGAATAATTCCCATTTGCGTTGATTTTTTGGGGTTTTGAGAAGGTGTTTTTTTGACTGAAAAGGAATATTTTGCTTATGCGTTGCTTTCTTTTGCTTATGCGTTGCTTTGCAGAGCTTGTGCGTTCGATGTTTTAGCTTATGCGTTGGTTTCTTTTGCTTATGTGTTGGTTTCCTGAGCTTTTGCGTTGTTATGCGGAGCTTATGTTTTCGATGTTTTTGCTTGTGCGTTGTTATCTTTTTTACTGACAAAGAATTTTTTGCTTATGCGTTGTTGTTTTTTTGACCGAAAAGGCTATTTTTGGAGTGAGAAGGAATCTTTTTTACTGACAAGATTACTTTTTGATTGACAAGATGTTTTTTTTTCTGAAAAGCTTTCTTTTCGACTGACAAAGTGTTTTTTTGACTGACAAGCGTATTTTTTTTTTTGGTAACTGACTTTTTCGAAGCATATAATTTTACATCGTAACTCTTATGCTAATTCGGGTTAACACGCCAAAGTAAGCGTATAAAAAAATAGGCAAAAAAAAGTCCCGCTTGAAGCAGGACTTTTTTTTGATTAAAATATTAATGAGTTGGAGTAGGTGTTGGTTTTCCTTCTTGTGTTGGTGGAGGTGGTACTTCAACTTTTCCTTTGATGGTAACTATTGCTGCAGCGTTTGAAGGATCATTACAAGTAACAGTAACTGTCTTGCTTTGTTCACCAGATTTTCCTGCTGAATTAAAGGTTACGTGCATTTTGCTGCTTTCGCCTGGTGCAAGATTTGATTTTTCAGGAGTTCCTACTGTACATCCGCATGAACCTTTAGTTTTTCTGATGATTAATTCGCTTTTGCCAACATTGGTGAAAACAAAATCATATTCTGCTTTATCACCTTGTTTAATAGTTCCGAAATCATAAACAGGGTTTTCAAATTTTATTTTAGGTGCATTCAGTATTTGTTCAGGTGTCAATTTAGAGAAATCTTCTACAATGTTAACTGATACTGTAACGGTTTTTTCCGGTTGCAAGGTATCATTGGTTTGAATGGTAAACCTGTCATACATATATCCAAAATCATTTCTTTTTGCTGCGTTATACGTTACTAAAACATATCCTTTTTGACCTGGTTTAAGGCTTTCAGGAACTGCTTTTACGGTGATATAGTCGGGAAGTTTTGTAAAAGATAAGGTCATTGTTTTTCCAAAATCATTGTACATTTTCAGTGTGTCGGTTTTGGTGTCTGTGTTATTTACATTTT
>CAIWVT010000527.1 GCA_903916135.1 uncultured bacterium | reverse complement strand
CCACAATGACAAAGCAAGCAATAGTAAGGCAGCCCATAACAAAGGCTATATGCAATAAGGGTTTCAGTGGTATTTCAAGCATTCTGCCCCGCTCAAACCTCAGTGTCGATAGACAGGAAAGTTCTCCGAAATCCCTTACTGCATATAGCCTCGACCGTTATCAGCCCCTTTGGAGGTAGGCTATGCCCCCGATGGATTCGATGACAAAAAATATTAGATTGAAAAAGTTTATTAAAACGTAATTATCAATGAAAGCTAAAAATGAAACGAATACAGTAAACGACTTTCCCGTTGTTTGTGTGGGTGGTTCTGCCGGTGGTTTGGATGCATACACCCGATTACTACAGAATATGCCTGCCGATATGGGCGTTGCAGTCGTTATAGTGAATCATTTAAGAACTGTAGCCACCCTGCTCCACGAGATTCTTCCAAGATATACAAAAATGCCTGTTATTCTTATTACCGAAAAACTTGACATTCAACCTGATCATGTGTATATTATTCCGGAAAAGAGAGACTTACATGTTCTGAATGGTGAGTTTCGTTTAAAACCAATTTCAAAGCCTAGAGGATGGTCCGACGTGATTACAGTTTTTTTACGTTCCATAACGAATCATTGGAACGGGAAGCTTATTGCTGTTATAGTCTCCGGATATGATGGTGATGGCGCTGAAGCATTATGCGGCATTAAAGAAGTAGGAGGCACTACTATTGCTCAGAAGCCCGAGACAGCCATACAGCCTGACATGCCTGAGAGCGCCATAGAAAGTGGATACGTAGATTATATACTCTCACCAGAAAAAATTGCAGAAAAAATCTTACAAATTTCGCAGACAAGTTAAGCGGAACAATACCTGTTGCGTTTAGTACTGTTATGCCGAAATTTGAACTTTCCACAGCATATTATTTAATACCGATACGGTATCTGTAATAGTCCAATCCCGACACTCCCGACATTTCATGTGCGGGACAGGTATGTGTACGGGACAGGAAAATTGAAAATAACAGCTACTCTATCGGCATTATACCAAAATGGAGTTTGGATTAAAATATAGAAAGTAATGGTATAACTTCATTAAATATAAACATTTATTGACTTCCCATTTATAATGTGTGAATGATGTAACTATTTCCATAAATTATGCAATATTTCCCCATTGAATTAGACCTAATTTTGCAGCGTGAAAATAATTTCACACTGTACCGCCAGACGCGGAATCTTAATTCCTATAAAAATGGAAACTATTATTAAAAATCACAAAAGAGCAGCTACACATTTAGAAGAAGCAGCAAATTTTCATCTTGAAGCTGTAAAGTATCACGAAGCAGGTAACCATGATAAAGCTCATCAGAGTACAATCAAAGCACAAGGTCATACGACTCATGCTTGTGACGCTCAGAAAGAAATTTTGAAGCAACATACCGATGTTAAATAATTTATATTGCTGAGCAATTATCAATATTAAATTTAAGAAAAAGCATATTCTATTTAAAATAGAAGTGCTTTTTTATTTATAGATAGCTTAGATTTAAATAGAATATAAGAGCGCGTATAACCCTTGTGTCGAAGAATGTAGCATGGCATAACAGGAATTAAATAAATGAACAACAAGAAAAAACTCTCAAACAAACTTCGTCGGTTTTGGAAACTCCTCGGACCCGGACTTGTAACAGGTTCAAGCGACGATGACCCATCAGGCATAGCAACATACTCGCAAGCTGGTGCTCAATACGGAGTTTCAACTTTGTGGACTGCTCTCATAACATTTCCTCTTATGGCAGCTATTCAAGAAATGTGTGCAAGAATTGGTTTGGTCACTTCGCAAGGTTTGACAGGAACACTTAAAACTAATTATTCAAAACCAATTTTATATTTGATGGTGCTGTTTAGTTTTCCGGCAATAGTTATGAACATTGGTGCCGACATTGCAGGAATGGGAGCAGTAGGCAATCTTTTATTTCCTTCTATTCATGCCATGTTTTTTAGCGTTATATTTACCTCCATACTTATAGTGTTGATTATTTATTTACCCTACCAAAGAATTGCTTCCATTCTCAAATATCTTTGTGCCGCTCTTTTAGTTTATCTGATTGTTCCGTTTCTTTATAAACAAGATTGGATAACGGTTTTGAAAGGAACAGTTATTCCAACAATAAAATTTGATAAAAACTTTATTGGCATTCTTGTTGCCATTCTTGGAACTACTATTTCACCTTACCTTTTCTTTTGGCAAGCAACAATGGAAGTAGAAGACAGAAAACAAAAGAAAAAACATATAGTTGTAAACAAAAAAATAATGCACGACATGAAAAAAGATGTTGATTTTGGAATGCTGTTTTCAAATCTTGTAATGTTCTTTATTATTCTCACAACAGGTACAGTGTTGTTTAATGGTGGCATTCATCAAATTGACACCGTAGAACAAGCAGCACAGGCATTGAAACCATTGGCAGGAAATTTTGCTTACTTACTTTTTGCAGTGGGTGTAATTGGCACAGGACTTATTGCCATTCCTGTTTTGAGTGGTTCTCTTTCTTACATCATCACAGAAACATTCGGTTGGGAACAAGGACTTGATAAAAAATTTCATGAGGCAAAAGCATTTTATATCATCATTACCATTTCACTTATCTTAGGACTGATGATGAATTACATTGGTATTTCACCAATCAAAGCACTGATATATTCCGCCATTCTTTACGGACTTACTGCACCTGTTTTAATTGCAATCATTCTTCATATTGCAAATAACAAGAAAGTTATGGGGGAATTTACAAACGGTAAACGCTCAAATATTCTTGGCTTTGCCACATTAATTTTAATGACTACTGCTGCTGTTGTAATGATTTATTTTCAGTTTGTATAGTATCCTTGATAAATGTTAACTATTTCCGTATCAGCCTACCCGTTGGGCTGATGTTCCACCCGTTCGGCGGTAGGCTTTGCCTCCGTCGCCTCTATTCTTTTAGGATATGCCTAAAATCATATCTTATCTTACCAATCTGCGTCAACTGCGTTCCATTTATCCGCTTTATTCGCGTTTCTCCATAATCCGTTTCATTCGCGTTCCAATAAACCCGTTCGCCCTCAGCCTCTGCTGTCTTAATTATCAAACAAGGCTTTACCCATTAATAAACTATTGATACACCAAAAACACCGCAGGTCTTTTATTAAAGTCATATTTTATCTTTCTCCAACGTGATATGGACGTTGAGATGATTTGTTCTGTCGGCAAACTGATATCTGCAGCCACACACAGCAGGGTTTCGCTGTGGCAGGTTTCCAGCAATGATGTCATGAGTTGGTTATTCCTATAGGGCGTCTCAATAAATATCTGCGTTTGGAAGTTGGGTAGGATGGAGGCTTCTAATTGTTTGATTTTCTTTTGGCGCGGCATCTTTTCCACAGGCAAATAACCATGGAAAGCGAAGTTCTGCCCGTTGAAGCCCGAGGCTATCAAAGCTAACAAGATAGACGACGGACCCGTCAAAGGTTTCACGGTGATGCGATGCTCATGTGCCTCGCTCACTATCTCTTTTCCAGGGTCGGCTATGCATGGCAATCCTGCCTCCGACAGCAGTCCCACGTTGCGCCCGTTCAATAGGGGGGCAATATACTGTGCTAGGTCGGTTTTCACCGTATGCTCGTTGAAAATCAGGAACTCTATAGCATCAATATTTATGTCTTTGTTGATACGTTTTAGAAACCGCCGAGCCGTCTTCAGTTCTTCAACAATAAAAACCGTGAGGCTTTCGATGATGTGCCGATTTAGCTCCGGCAACACGTCGTTGGGTTGCGATTCGCTTCCCAAGGTGGAAGGAATTAGATAAAGTATTCCTTTACTTTTGTTTGAAAGATCAATATTCTGAGTTTTTGGCATAAGATTTGGTGCTTAAAGGTTTTTTCTGAAAACAAATATAAATTAAATCTTCCAATCTTATGAAAAAAACTTTCGTATTCTGTTATCTATTATCGCTAATGACTTTAGTATCTGCGCAAAGCGCACTGAGTCAGGTGCAGGTAAATGTATTTAAAAATGGCACCTATTTTGTTGCAAAAGAAGGAAATGTATCTGCCAAAAAAGGCTATGCGGTTCTCGAGCTACCCCAAGAGCCTTTGTTGGGCACCTATTGGCTCAACACCACCAAAGAAGCTAAAATTTCCAAAGTTTGTTTTCTCACCGACACCATCAAAAAGACCAAAAATCCGCAAAACTTTAATGATATATTCAAAGGCTCGGTGGGCAAGAAAGTGCATTTTACCTATGCAGCCGATGCTGATAAAAATAGCAGAGAAATCAGCGGCATCCTATCTGATTACTACGAATCTTCTGCTATCGCGAAAATCAAAACCACCGATAACAAAACCACCTATTTCACTGTAACATCTATGATAGATTTCACCATTGAAGATGCCGGCGTGGGCATGTTGACGGTGGATTCTTTGGTGCGTGTGGCAAAGATTTATTTCGACAAAAACGTTAACTCCACGGATTTGCGCTTGGTATATATGCAAGACGGCATCCAATGGTTTCCTTCTTATAATATAAAGGTAATCAACGAAAATGAGCTACAATTGGAGATGAAAGCCTTGGTGGAGAACTATTCGGAAGATATAAACGATGCCGAATTGACCCTAACGGTGGGCAATCCGCAGTTCTATTATGGCATGACATTCGATCCTATTTACAACAACTACTTAACGTCTATATACGATACAAAACCGACTGTAAACACCGTTCCGATGTTGGCGATGCAAAGCTATTCAAACGACAATTCGTATGTTGCCACAGATGCTTCTGCAGCGATGAATCATATTGAGCAGTATTATGACTACTCCACAGCAGGCGAAAAAACCAATGATTTATATATGTATAAAGTAGGAAAGGTGAGTCTGCCAAAGCAAAGCAAGACAAGTTTTCAGATATTTTCTGCCAAAATACCCTACAAAGATGTTTATGAAGTGTCGCTTGGCGATATTGTAAACTATTCCTATTATAGCTACATAAGCAACGACCCTGAGAAGAGATTCGATGTATATCATTCGCTGCAATTGACCAACAATACCACCTACCCGTTCACTACAGCACCTGTGTTTGTGCAGAACGAAAACCTACAGCCATTGGCACAAGACCGCATCAAATACACGCCTACAGGGGCAAACATCTCGGTGCAATTATCCAAAGCCGGCGATGTGGTAGTGAAAAACAAAGAAGAGGAAGTGAAAAAAGAAGAGAATGTGAAGAAAATTGGCAAGACCTATTATAACAAAGTAACCATTCGCGGCACAATTTATATTGAAAACCTCCAAAACAAAAAGATATTTTTGACCATTAAGAAAGATTTATTGGCAAATGTGTTGTCCGTGAGCGATGGCGGCAAAACGGAAAAGAGTGGCAGATACAGTTATCTGAACCCCTATATCAATGTCAATTGGGAGATACCCTGCGGCGCAAAGGAAAAGAAAACTGTGACGTATGAATACGAAGTGTATGCTCCTTCCAATGCCGGAAGCAGTTACTAAACGCAAATATATGACATAAAAAAAGCTGAACACTGTTCAGCTTTTTTTTATCTAACAAAATGAACTATTTAATAGGATAGAAGATTTGCGTTTGCCACTTGGTCATATCGGGTTCTGTTTCAGGATCGGTATTATAGCTTTCCCAAGAAGCGCCTGCTGTCACCAACTTATTATCTTTGATATAATTCTCAATAAGTTCGTGCGATTTGTAAGTAGTTTCATAAGCGCCGAAATGGGTGGCAGTAACAAAATTCCCTTTCGGAATTTCAATACAAACGATATTATCCTTTCCTGCAACCTTATTTTTGATAAAGAACCCTGCTTCCATCACATTTTTATCTTTCGCATTATCCCACACCAAATAGCGAGCAAAAGGGGCACCCACTGTTTCTATTTTGTTTTGACCAACAAACTGACCAATTTGTCCATAGATTTTACTCAACAACACGTCAACATTGTCGCAGGTGGATGAATCTTTGATAATCAAAGCAAATTGAGCCTCCATAGGGACGACTTTTATATCCGATGTTTTATAAATAGCGAGCGCTTTTGTGTAATCCTCACTCACTTTCTTCAAACTTGCCAATCCCTGCTGAAAGCTTTTGTGCAACATGCCAGGCATCATCAATCCCATAATTCTACCCAATGGATATGCCAAATGTTCCACATCTATGGACCAAGTAACTTTAGTCGTGGTTCCCGTTCCTTCAAATTTCCATTCGCTGTGCGAAATCCCTTGTCCTTCAAACTCAATCTGCGTTTTGATGGATTTGTTTTTTACTACTTCCAATACTGTCATCACGCCATTGCCCGCTTTTTTACTCTGCCAACTCATCACGGCACCAACGCCCTTCATGGGACCGGAGTAGGTGGTTATCATGGCAGTGTCGTTTGCTGTAAAGGGTGTCCATTTTTGCCAATTTCTAAGGCTCACCACTTGCTCATACACATGGCTGGCAGGAGCATTTATCGTTAACGAGTCCTCCACATGTTTGGTGGAAGGCAAGAATATAGCTGCAATCAAAACAAGTACTACAACGACCAACAGCCCAATCGCAAGTTTCTTTAATAGTTTCATGGCTTTTATGTGTTATGATTATTTTTTAAACATCGGTAGATAATCTTTCAACATATCTTTATGGACGATGATATCCATGATTTTCAGCTTCACATAATCTTCGCTAAAGAAATAATACCCAAAACTTTTGCTTTGTTTCCCCACGTTTCTGCTGCCCGAACCGGAATCTTTCACCAAATACCAATCTTTGCCATCTTTTTCTATATAACCCACAATATGCAAGCCATGATCGTCCGTAGTAGTTTTGTTGCTAAAGCGAAACTGACGTGCATATTCATCAATATATTCAGAAGGTATGTCAAAGCTTGGAATTATAGCCACCTGAGCGAAAGGCTCGAAACCTGCTTCCGAAACATCTCCGCCTATACCCACCGTATATCCTTTGCGGATGGAAGCTTTAACGATTTTCATATAATCATCCAAAGGAATGTTATAATAATCTGCATTATGCCACCAATTATCAGGAACAATATATTCCACTTGTTGATAATAAGGTTTCTCAAGGAGGGATGTAACATCCACATAATCATTCAAATTTAACTTCAAATAGTCATTGAGGTATTCCATGGGAGTATAATCTTTACCATTCAACATGATTTTGGTAGGAGGGACGCCCAAATAGGAATTCAGGATGCTTTTGATGGTTGATAACACAGCATCTTCGTTCCACGCATCATTTGTCTTCACAAATTTTAGATACGTATCCATCTCGTCAAACATCTTAGAATGGTTGTGATACGTTTGCCCGGGTTTAAATCCGGTATAAGCATCTTCGGGAACTATGCCATATATTAACCAAATCCGTTTCACGGCATTGGCTTCCGAACCTTCTCCAAAAGCTGATGTGCCGCGGGTTTTAACAAAGTAACGAGCTTTTTCAACATACTCCCAATACACAGTGTACATTTCCGAAAGTTTTACTTTTTGTTTCGTCAGACGAAATATTTCAGATTCATAATAAGATGTCGTGGAAAAACACCAACAAGTTCCTGTATTGCCTTGAGAAATTGGTTCGTTACACCATTGCTTGTTATATAAATCAATGTTCGTAGGAAGATTCATTCCGCTCAAAACAATTTTGAAACGACGATCATTTTTTGGAGTTTCCTGCTGTTGGTTAAATTCTTCTATCCCTTTCAGAATAAAATTTTGATAAAAACCCGGCTGATAGTCCTTAAAAACAGCTTTATCTTTTCCGGGAGCCTGCGCAAACAACGCAACAAAAGATGTTACGAGAGCAATAGTTAATACGATTTTTTTCATGTGATAAGTTTTAAATGTAAAATAATATTCAAAATTACACATAAGATTAATATGTGCAGCAAAAAATCTAAATAAATATTTGTTAATAGGGGATTTTAGAAGCCAAAAGTTAGCTTTATGCCAGCAGATGGGTTGTTGTAAGATGTATAATTATAGTTTGTTATGATAGGTTCAATGCGCAGCGACAAATCGTCCGAAATATCGAATTTATATAGATGTGCATCCACCGATGCGTCTATGATATTGAGCACATACAGCAGGCTGCCGAAGATACAAGTCAACTCAAAGTTGCGCCGATTGTAACTCCAATTCTGATACAAAACATCTTTCGATGTGATGTAGGGATAATAGTCGGTTTTCGTCGAATCTTCCCCCGCTCGAAACATATAAGTGTCTTTAAATCGGGTGAATTTTGTGTAATAATTATAGCCCAAATAGCCGATGATACCTAATCCCACATATATAATCGGAATCTTCCAGTACTTGTGATTATACACTTGTCCCAAACCTGGCAAAGCCGCCGACATCCATGACGCTTTCTTCGCTGAGTGCAGCCGAACTTTTGCAGTATCTTGACTCTTGTTGTTGACTTGTGCTGCTTGATTTTGTGTCTTCTCCCAGTTCAGATATTGCTGATTCAAAAATCGAACCGAATTCGTATCGCTTTGTATATGGAGCGAATCCACGCCGATACTATCAACAGCATGGTTCTGCCCGTAGGTATTATAAACTAAAAAGTAAGCAAAAGAAAAAATCAGATATTTATAAACCTTTTTGGTCATCTCGAACTAGTATTATTTCATCTTCGAGATGATTTTATTAAATTCATCATCGGAGTTAAACGTAATAACGATAGTTCCCTTCCCTTTATTTTTATAAACGATATCCACATTCTGAAAGAAATGCTCGTTCAGATATTTCCGTGCTTCCACAAATTTTGGAGGCATAGCAGGACGGTAGGAGGTCTTGAGTTTTGGGAATGGAGCACTATCTTTCACCAATTTCTCCACTTCGCGCACCGAGAGATCTTTTTCAATAATCAGCTTAAAAATTGCATTCTGTTTAACTACGTTGTCAATAGCAGCAATTGCACGTGCATGACCCATGGTGAGTTGGTTTTCTTTCAAGGCTTTCTGAACCATATCGGGCAGCTTCAGCAAACGCAGATAATTTGTTACTGTGGACCTTTTTGAATGAACTTTCAGGCTCAATTCTTCCTGCGTAAGTTTACATTCATCCACCAAACGTTGATAGCTCAATGCGATGTCTATGGGATTCAAGTTTTCGCGGTGAATGTTTTCAATCAACGCCCATTCCAACATTTGTTCATCATCAGCAACGCGGATGTAGGCGGGTATTTCTTCCAAACCTGCCAATTGCGTGGCTTTAAACCGCCGTTCGCCGGCTATCAATTGATACTTGTCGTAACCCAATTTGCGAACCGTTACAGGTTGTATCACCCCGTGCAACTTTATGGATTCTGCCAATTGCTGTAAGGATTCTTCGTCAAATATGTCGCGTGGCTGGAACGGATTAGCTTCAATTTGAGTTATTTTGATTTGGCTCACCGAGCCAACCACAAATTTGCCCGACAAATCGCTTTTGCTGGTGATATCTGTGTCAGGGTTTTCGAGCAAAGAACTTAATCCACGTCCTATTACACTGCTTCTTTTCTTAGTTGTCATCTTCAGGATAAATTATTTTGTCTCTTTGATTAATTCGAGTCATGTTGTTTTTTTGTAAAATTTCGCGCGCCAAATTCAGATAATTGATAGCGCCTTTGCTGTCGGCATCATACATGATGATGGTCTCGCCAAAGCTGGGTGCTTCGCCCAATTTGGTGTTGCGCTGTATGATAGTGTCGAACACCATCTGTTGAAAATGCGTCTTCACTTCCTCCACCACCTGATTCGACAAACGCAAACGCTGGTCATACATCGTCAGCAAAATACCTTCAATATCCAAGTCGGGATTGATGTGCGACTGTATAATTTTGATAGTGTTCAGCAATTTGCCCAGACCTTCCAAAGCGAAATATTCGCACTGCACAGGGATGATGACCGAATCGGCGGCAGCCAACGAATTCACCACGATAAGCCCCAAGGAAGGCGAGCAGTCTATCACCACAAAATCATAATTGTCTTTGATTTTGTTGATAACCTTGCGCATCATTTTCTCACGATTGGGCAAATTGATAAGCTCTATTTCGGCACCCACCAAATCAATGTGAGCCGGCAACAAATCAAGGTTGGGAGTCTTGGTGTTGAGTATGATATTTTGAGGCTCTACTTCTTCAATGATACATTCGTAGATGCTGGTTTTGATGTTTTTGGGATCGAAACCCACGCCCGAAGTCGCATTGGCTTGCGGGTCGGCATCAATCAGCAAGGTTTTATAATCCAACACCGCAAAACTCGCACTCAGATTGATAGCCGATGTGGTCTTCCCGACGCCACCTTTTTGATTAGCAATTGCTATTACTTTTCCCATAAAAACTTGAGATTATAAATCTTTTTTTTGCAAAATTAATGTCTTTTCCGGTATTTCACAGAATAAAATGCTGTTCGATACAAAACAAACAAAGGATTTAAGCCATCCGAAGATGCGTTGAATACCGCCAAGGTATAGCATCGAAACCTGCTTAGTGCTTGTTGCCAGTGTCGTCGCCAAGTTCGTCGAAATCGAAAT
>CAIWVT010000526.1 GCA_903916135.1 uncultured bacterium | reverse complement strand
GTCTTTGATGGAGCGAGCGTGTTTGTTTCTTGCTTTGTAATGCAGCATCGGTTTTGTTTCCGGTAAAGGAGTTTACAGCCCAATAGCTCAATCCGCAAATGGATAAGAAAATAGCAAAAATAAGTATAGCACGTCTGCTTTTGCGTCGAGCATTGTCCAAACTGACTTGATGAAAGACACTATCCTTCAAAGAATCAGGCGGCGTTTCTTGGAAACCGTCGAAAGTCTTTTTGAATAATTGGTCAATATGTTCAGGAGTTTCTTTCATACTACTTTTTTCACTTGATTGGATTCAAGTATGTCGTTTATTTTTGAAATCAATATTTTGCGTGCTTTAAATAGTTGTGATTTTGATGTGTTTATTGATATATTAAATTCTTCAGCAATTTCTTTATGGCTTCGATTTTCAAATGCATATAAATTAAAAATAGTTCTGTAGCCTATGGGTAATTCTTGAATCAGTTTTAGCAATGTTTGTTGGTTTATATGTTCTAAGATGGTATCAAGTACTGAATAGTCATCAATTTCATTATTATTACTTAACTCTACAACCGCTTCTTTATCTTGGTTTCTTTTTATCAATTCCCGATAATGATTCAGCGCTGTGTTTACCGTGATTTTATACATCCATCCATAAAATAAAAATTCATCAACATATTTGAATGTATGTATGTTTTTAAAAATCTTCAACAATGATTCTTGAAGAATGTCTTGTGCTTCATCGCGATCGCCGGAAAATCGCAAACACACCCCATATAACCGTGACGAATAGATATCGTACAGCAAATTTTGTGCATTTTTACGATTGTGTATGCAACCTTCGATAAGATCTTTAACATTCATCAGAACCGTCATGGATTATATAACACAGCATAGTGGAAATGGTTGCCTGAAATCTTGATTATTTTACAAAAAAAATATCTTTAGGGTGATTTTATGTTGAGTTTGCCGGCTTCAAGGTGCATGAAGTTGAACGCCTCATCGTAGTTGTTGCCGATTTTTCCGTCTAAGATAGCTTCCCGAATCGCAGTTTTAATAATTCCAACTTCTTTGCAGGGCGCTAAGCCAAATGTTTGCATAATAAGTTCGCCTGAAATGGGTGGTTGCCAATTCCTCAAATTGTCTTTCGCTTCAATTTCTTGCAACTTATTCCTTACAATTTCGAAGTTATAGAGAAATCGCGTAACCTTCTTCATGTTTTTGGACGTTATGTCGGCTTCGCACAGTGTCATTAAATCATCAATGCAATCGCCTGCTTCGAACAGCAAACGTCGGACGGCTGAATCGGAAACAATATCCTCTGCAAGCACAATAGGACGGAGATGAAGCAATACCAAATTCTGAACATACTTCAATTTCTCATTCAAAGGGAGTTTCAAGCGTTTGAAAATCTCAGCCGCCATAAATGCCCCTTTGGCTTCGTGACCGTGGAAAGTCCATCCGGTGCCTTCCACAAATTTTTTGGTGGCAGGCTTCCCAATATCATGCAATAGCGCAGCCCAACGCAGCCATAGGTCATCCGAATTTATCGCAATTTTATCCAATACTTCTAAGGTATGATAGAAATTATCCTTGTGTGCAATATTATTCTTGGTGTCTATGCCTTTTAAATCGGTCAGTTGCGGAAAAATCAATTCGAGCAAGCCACATTCATCAAGGTAAGTCAAGCCGATTGAAGGAATAGGAGAGGTGATGATTTTATTTAGTTCGTCAGTGATGCGTTCTTTGGATATTATGTCTATGCGATTTTTATTTCGTGAAATTGCATTAAAGGTTTCATAGTCTATAGAGAATTTTAATTGGGAAGCAAAACGCACCGCACGCATCATACGCAAAGGATCGTCGGAAAAAGTCACGTCAGGGTTCTGTGGTGTGCGAATAGTGCGGTTTAGTATATCCTCACGTCCGTTAAATGGGTCGAGCAATTCGCCATAATTTTCATATTGCAAACTTATCGCCATCGCATTTATGGTGAAATCGCGGCGATTTTGGTCGTCTTCTAAAGTTCCGTTCTCTACAAACGGCTTCCGCGAGTTTTCTTGATAGGATTCTTTGCGCGCACCCACGAATTCCAATTGCCAATCATTATAATGAATCATGGCGGTGCCGAAAGTCTTAAAGATACTCACTTTGCAGGAGTTTCCAATCTTGTTTGCCACGGCTTGTGCCAATTCGATGCCATTGCCAAGCACCATGAAGTCAATATCTTTTCCTGTACGTTTCAGGAAAAGATCGCGTACGAATCCGCCTATTACAAAAACCTTATGGTTGTTGTCGTGCGCAATGTCAGAAACAAATTTAAATATGGGATGATGTAAGTGCTCTTTCAAAAGAAATATGATTAGAGCACAAAAGTACAAAAATATCGGGAACGAATTGTCTCGTACTCGCCTTTTTCGTTGAATTTAATTATTGTGGATGCTTTTATCTGATTTATTCGCGTTTGTGCATAATTCAACATGTATCAAAAATCTTTTCAATTTAGTGTGTAATAGTAATAAAATCAGAGGGGCATATTCTCATGTCATATTGGCTGGAGAATGAGTTTATAGGATAAACGTGTTACCAGTATCTAAGATATTTCAAACTGTTAGAAATCGCTAATTGTAAGTTGTAATTCTGGTATGGGTTCTTTAAACATTGATAAATTCAAATAATCAAATGTAGCTAAAGCAATCATGGCAGCATTATCAGTGGACCAATGTATTGGTGGAAGGCTTAGTTGTATATTTAATTCCTGACTTAATTTAGCAGCCTCTGCCCTTAATTGTGGGCTTGCTGCCACACCTCCAACAATAACAAATGATTTTGCAGGATAACTTTTTAGCGCAAGATGCGATTTCTTTATTAATATTTCCATAACTGACTGAACAAAAGAAGCTGCAATATCTTCGTAAACTGGTTTTTTACATGAATCAATATACCGAGATACGGAAGATTTTAATCCGGAAAAAGAAAACTCCAAACCAGTTTTTAATAAAGGACGAGGGAAACTTATTGATGGGTTACCTTTTGATGCGAGTCTATCAACAGCAGGACCTCCAGGATAATCAAGCCCTAACATTCTTCCTACTTTATCATAAGTCTCTCCCACCGAATCATCACGGGTGGAGCCAAGGAGTTTAATATTAACTGAACTTTCCATATAGGCAAGAAATGTATGCCCACCTGATACAAGTAATATAATTGCAGGGTATTCCACTCGTTGCTGTTCAAGGTCTGCGCTACGTAAATGACCACGCAAATGGTTAATGCCAATTACTTTTTTATTCCAACCAAGACCTAATCCAACTGCTGTGTTTATCCCGACTAATAGGGAGCTAATTAAACCTGGACCACGGGTAACACCAATGGCTTCAATTTGTTCAGGCTTAATATTAGCCCGCAAAAGAGCCTCATTTACTGTTGGCAATATTGATAAAATATGAGCACGTGCTGCAAATTCAGGGTAAATTCCCCCATAAGCATTATGAACATCTATTTGCGAAGATATAACGGAAGACAAAACTTGACCGTTAGAATTGACAAGAGCAACTGCTGTATCATCGCAGGATGTTTCGATACCTAAAACAATATCACTCATTATTTATAATTTTAAATATTTCCTCTGTTGAAACACTGCCACTTCTTTCTATTTTGACTGGTGTGAAACGACAATTTATTATTGTTGAAGGAACTTCTTTGCAAACGCCATCATCAATGATTAAATCTGGTGTGCCATTAAGTTGTTTAAGTATTTCGCTAACAATGCTTGGTGTGGGAGAATGATTATGTTTGTTTGCACTTGTAACTAACAAAGGACCTGTAATACGTAAAATAGTAAGCAAAAATTCGTTTTTTGGAATTCGAATTGCGATTTCATCACGCCCCTTTAACCAATGCAATGAAGGTGATGTTTTAAAACCTAATACTAATGTAATAGCTCCTGGTACAAGATAGGAAGTTAATAATACGGTAGCATTGTTGTTTATATCCAGTCCAAGCAATTCTAAATCTTTTATTGCTGATACCATTATGGGCAAAAAACTATTTATGGGACGTTCCTTAAGTTCAAAAATCTTTTTTACAGCATTTTCATTTGTTGGAATTGCAGCAAGACCATAAACCGTGTCGGTAGGAAAAAGAACGACACCACTGTTTTGCAAACAATTTATTATTTTATTGCTATTATTCATTCTTATTTTTATTTTTTGCCGTGCAAATCATCTGCAGTCAATGGTTCTGCAGGTTTCACATGATGACCTAAGAACATTTGAGTGCCAGCATTTATTAATTTATCAGGGTCAATCTTTCCTTGTGAAGAATTTGCTTCACATACAAGCCAGCTGGACAAATCAATTATAAAATTTGGTTCCTTCATCTTTGTATCGTTTTTTCATTTATTGGTATTGCAAATTTTGGAAAGAAAATAGCTCTATCTAAAAAGAGATAAGACTTTTCTACAAGAATTTTAGCATTACCATACAAAGACCCACTGTCAATTATTTTTTTTGTTGGTAATAAACTCTTAATAAGTTCTCTGTGATAACCAACCACAACAATTTCTTCCAATCCATTTGCTAAATGTGGGATGAGATTATTTATAGTTCCATATTCGATAGAAATTAACTTGTTATTATTGAAAAAGCCACAATATGCATTTCCATTAATTGATTTTACTGTGCTTATTACCGGACGAGCATAGTTGTCCCAAGCTTCAATCCCTGCTAATTCTAAGGAAGAAACAGGGCAAACAGCAATGCCAAGACTATATGCAAGACTATTTGCAAAAGCTATCCCTGTTCTAACCCGACTTGTTCCGCCTGGACCAATATCTGCAATGATGTTTGATATACTACTTACGGATATTTTTGTAAATTCTAAACATGTTGAAATCAGAATTGAAATATCTTTTTTTTCCGAAAGTTGAAAATCATCAGAATCAAAAATAAGTTTATTATCCTCACCCAAGACTAAGGCAAACTGACCTGAAGATGTAGATATACCTAATGTTAGCATTGGAATAATTGTGTTAACTCTTGATAGAATTGTGGAATAATTGAATTGTATTTTTCACCTTTATATGAAAAAGATATTTCTCTCATGTCTTTTTCATTTTCAATATATTTAATAGAAATAACTATATATTCATCAAAGAAATCAGAAAACTTCGTACCCCACT
>CAIWVT010000525.1 GCA_903916135.1 uncultured bacterium | reverse complement strand
TCGTACACCGCACTGCCCTTGGTAAACCATGAACATTCAGCATAAACAGTATGCTTATATTCCGGGTAGGTGGAACCATCGCCGTAATCAAAAATTTGCCCCAGCGCGCCAAGTTGCACGCCCATGTCGGCATCATAGGCTACTACCGGCAATGCAGCCCATGTCCAGCCTTTTTTTATCTTCTCCTTCAGCGGAAATGCCGATGAATCGGCCTGCGCTAAAACAACTGAGCTGAAAAAGGATAAAACAATGATCAGTTGAAGCAATGGGTAAAGATGTTTCATAAACATTTTTTAAAGCGTGGTTTCTTGGCTGTGTGCATTATAGCAACACAGGGCTTTACCTGGGTTATTGCCAAAATTAATGTTTTTCGAACTCACTACCCAACTTTTGATATTGATTATTACGATTCTAATCCAATAATCTTGAATATTGGACTGAGCATGCTGGTTTAAATTTAACACAGAAAACCAGTTGAGATAATTAACGTCAAAATACTTACAAGTTATTCTCACTACTATGACGACAATGCAACGAACAAACAAAACGGATTCATATTAAACCTTTGTGTAAAACTTGTCGATTTGACCGGACAGATTTTAACTCTAAAAACATTAATTTAGCAACATATATTTTCAAACAGAAATGAAGCAAAAATTTACGATAAAAATTCTGATTAAAGAAGCTCAGTTATTTTGTGTTGAACAACCAAATTTAAACATACAGAACTTTTTGGAGTTACTGACGGCAAAGCGGTTGGAACGCTTATTGAACAGAAATTTCAAAAGCAATTAAACGACAAATACGAGGTTACAATTGGTTCCTCTGCAAGTGGGGTTTACCTCCCTTCAGCAGATATTTTAACAGACATCAAAGTAACATCCATAAAACAACCTCAATCTTCTTGCCCATTTAACAGCGCTAAACAAAAAATATTCGGACTGGGTTATAATTTGCTTGTATTCGTTTACGACAAAGCAGATGACCCAAAATCAAAAACAGCATCCTTGAATTTTGTTAGCTGTTCATTCGTTTCAAAAGAAAGGACGGCTGACTATACAACAACTTTTCGTTTGAGAGAAATGGTTAAAGACAAAGCCAATGAAACCGACATCATAGCATATCTCAACGACAAAAATATTCCTGGTGACGAAATAATTTTAGCAAAACTAGCCGAGCAAATTCTAAAAACTCCGCCAGAACAAGGTTATTTGACTATTTCCAATGCTTTACAATGGAGATTGCAATACCAAAGGATTGTGTCACTGAAAGAAGATATTCCAGGGATTTCCAAAATAGTTTGTTTTAATAAACCTAAAAGATGAAAGTATTTGAAGCAAATATTTCTCATCAGGTTTCAGATTTCTTAAATGAAAATCTCAAAAGGATTACATCTTTTGAAACGGCAAATCAAAAAATGTATGCTGCCTTCGGCATCATACATTTTTTTGATGATAATACTGAATTGGAAACGCTGAAAGATATTCTTTCGGTTACACATAATATTGTTGAAGAATCTGACAGACCGGAATATGGCGATTTTCAGACCAATTCTGATTTAGCTAACAAAGTAACGTTGCATTTGTC
>CAIWVT010000524.1 GCA_903916135.1 uncultured bacterium | reverse complement strand
GGGGTTGGGGTTTTTCGGTGCCAAGTTAGAGCTTCTTTTCAAGGGGTTTGGTTTTTTTTTCTGCCAAGTTAGAACGTGGATAACAAAATTTTGAACGCGGATGACTCGGATATAAATAACGCGGATAAACGCTGACAAAAAATCTGTGCTTATCTGCGTTGCGTAGCATCCGTGTCATTCGCGTTCCAAAAAAAAACGCGTTCCAAAAAACATCCTCATTCCATTTACAAGAATACCGTATTTGTATAAGGAAATGTTCGCTCTATAAGATTTCTTTTTGTTATTTAATAGTTTTATATATCTTTGCACAATCACATTATTTTATATTATAAAAGTAAACATGAACCATGGGGAAATTTGAATCATTAATAAAAATATTACACGAGATTGGAAGCACGGCAGAAAGTCGGGGTTTGGTTCATCAATTTGCAGAAGATGAATTTTTGAATGGAAACACCATCACCATAAAAGGACAGCAATTAATCAATTTTGGGTCGTGCAGTTATTTGGGTTTGGAGATGGACGAACGTTTGAAGGAGGGAGCCATAGAAGCCATTCGGAAATATGGCACCCAATTCTCTTCATCGCGCAGCTATGTCTCGTGCACCAATTATAAAGAGTTTCAAGACTTGATGGAGCAACTCTTTGGCGCACCCATTTTGCTGGCAACCAATTCGGGCAGTGCCCATCAAGTGGTGATGCCCATAGTGATGGAAAGCGACGACTGCGTCATCTTCGACCATCAGGCACACTTCAGCATGAAGGATATAGAGTCCAAATTGATTGCCAACAAAACGCACATCACCGTTTTGCGCCACAGCCGCATGGACGAGTTGGAAGAAAAAATCATAGAATATCGCAACAAATATAAACACATTTGGTATGTGGTTGACGGCGTTTACTCCATGTATGGCGATTTTGCGCCAATAAAAGACATCATGCAACTGATGGAAAAGCACAAGCAACTTCATCTGTATTCCGACGATGCCCACGGCATGAGCTGGTTAGGCAAAAATGGAACGGGCTACACGTTCAGCCAAACCGCTTTGCATCCGCGCATGATACTGACCACTTCGCTGGCAAAAGGCTTCGGTTCGTGTGGTGGTGTCATTGTTTTTCCAAATGCAGAATTGCGCGACAAAGTGCGCAATTGGGGCGGACCCAACACCCACAGCGGACCGCAGCAACCCGCCACCATAGGTGCTTCTATCGCTTCCGCCAAGATACATCTCTCGGGCGAAATTTATGAATTTCAAAAATCCTTGCAAGAAAAAATTGCATTCACCAATCATATCTTCGATCAATACAAACTGCCCGTGGTGAGCAATTCAGAGACTCCCATCTTTTTTTTAGGACTTGGCTTGACGCGCGTGGGCTACAATATGCTGCGCCGCATGATGGACGATGGCGTGTATTGCAATTTAGGTATATTCCCGGCTGTGCCCGAAAACTGCACAGGCATGCGTTTCACCATCACCAACCATCTGAAGCTTGAAGACATAGAAACCCTTGCCAAAAAAGCCGCCTACCATCTGCCCAAAGCATTGAAGGAAGAAGGACGCACGATGGACGACATCTACAAAGCCTTTCGCAAAGTCATTCGCATAGGAGACAAAAGCAAAACCAACAAACCTACGAAAGACACCATCAACCTTACATCAAATAATCAGCTAAAACTGGAACGATTCACTTCAATCCGCGAGATGAACGAACAAGAATGGAACACATACATGGGAAAAAATGGTGCTTATGACTATCAAAACCTACTATTTTTAGAAGATGTATTTAGTAATAATGCCGAAAAAGAAAATAATTGGCGTTTCTTTTATTATGTCATTCGCGACACTAATGGTATTCCAATCCTCATTACATTCTTTACCTTATGTTTGGTGAAGGACGATATGCTTGCCCCGTCATTTGTATCAGAAAAAATTGAACAAGAACGTAAAAACAATCCATATTACCTTACTTCCAACACTTTTATGATGGGTTCCTCACTCACTTCTGGTGAGCATTTTTATATTGACAGGCAACATAAACAATGGAAACAATCACTTGTTAAACTTCTTGATATATTATGGGAAGAACAAGAAAGGCAGAATGCAAATGCTTTATTGCTACGCGATTTTAGGGAAGATGACGATGAAATACGCGAATTTTTTATGGATCAAGGTTTCATTAAAATGGATATTGACGCTAACAATATCGTGTTTAATTCTGAAAAATTAAATTCGGATGATTTTTTTCTAAATAAATTAGATGGCAAAAAACGATATTATTTCCGAAATGAAGTGTCAAAAAATCACGAATTGTTTTCGGTATCAATTTCTGCTTGCATTGAAGAGGATGTTGACATGTATTATCAGTTATATAAAAATGTCAAATCAAAAAAACTAAGCCTTAACACATTTGATTTGCCTATAAAGGTATTTGAAAAAATGTGCAATTTCCCCAATTGGGAAGTAATAAAAATAACATAAATAGCCGACAACAAAGTCGTTTCTGTTATATTTTGCGAAAAAAGCGAAACAAATTATTGCGCTGTCATCATAGGATTAGATTATACCGTTGACGATTCACTGCACGTTTATAAAAAATCGCTTTATCAAATTATTAAAAGAGGCTTAGACCTCAAAGCAGAAAAAGTTTGCTTGGATTTAACCGCAAGCACTGCCAAGTATAAATTAGGCGCCGATGTCATAAAACAAGTTGCATACATCCAAATGAAAGACCATTATAACATGGATTTGATTCAGAGTATGGAGATGAATATATAGGTTCGTATTTAAACGCGGATGACGCGGATGCTGCGCAACGCGGATTTTTTTTTATTCGTGTTTATCCGCGTTATTTATATCCGTGTTATCCGCGTTCCATAAAAAATCCTTCTTCCAATCCTCCCGAAACCAATCAAACGTAATCTTCAATCCTTCTGAAATTTTTATTTGAGGGTTATACCCTAACATTTGTTGCGCGTTCGTGATGTCGGCAAGGGAGTCTTTGATGTCGCCCGGGCGTTCGGGGCAATAGATAGGCTCAAGGGAGGAAACCGAAATTTCTTTTAACAGCAAAAACAGTTGATTGACGCTTGTTCGGTCGCCACAGGCGATGTTAAACACGTTTGACAAGGCATCTTTATGTTGAGTGAAGATAGCTTTTATGTTAGCCTGCACAGCATTTTCTACAAAGGTGAAATCGCGCGTTTGAGAGCCGTCGCCATGGATGGGATGCGCCGTGTGGGTCAACATTCCCTTCATAAAAAGCGGAATTACGGCAGCATAAGCACCTTGTGGGCTTTGTTTGGGACCAAATACATTGAAATAGCGTAAGCCGATAATTTCTAAGTTATAGCATCGGACAAACACATTTGCGTATAATTCGTTCACATATTTGCTGACGGCATAAGGCGACAAAGGATTGCCGATAGCGTCTTCGGTTTTGGGCAAAGTGGGACTGTCGCCATAGACACTGGAGGAGCTTGCATAGACCAACCGTTTGACGCCCATTTCTTTTGCCGCTACTATCATATTCAAGAAACCAACCACATTGTTCTGATTGGTGGCAATCGGGTCTTTGATGGAGCGTGGCACCGAACCCAATGCGGCTTGGTGCATCACATAATCTATGCCTCT
>CAIWVT010000523.1 GCA_903916135.1 uncultured bacterium | reverse complement strand
CACTTTCGGCTAATGTCCAATGCCAATCTTGCCATTTGAATGTGCCAACGCCGCCACTGCCGACGCTTAATTGTAAATTGTCTAAAGCAATAATATATAGTATCGCTTTAATGACGTTTTGAGGAATGTTAGTTGTGTTCATAATTGTTTGTTTTATTTAAGTTTATAATTTATTTTGTGTTCAATTGTTTTTTCAATTGAGCTGATTATTTTATGTAAGTATGCTAATCTTTTTGTTTAGCATGCTAATCTTTTTGTTTAGCACGCTAATCTTTTTGTTTAGCACGCTAATCTTTTTGTTTAGCATGCTAATCTTTTTGTTTAGCGTGCTAATCTTTTTGTTTAGCATGCTAATCTTTTTGTTTAGCATGCTAATCTTTTTGTATAGCACGCTAATCTTTTTGTTTAGCACGCTAATCTTTTTGTTTAGCATGCTATTCTTTTTGTTTAGCACGCTAATCTTTTTGTTTAGCACGCTAATCTTTTTGTTTAACTCACTTAGCTTTTTTAAGAACGATTTCAACCTACTTTGCAAGTCATGCAATCAACACCTTAGGGTGTCATTTTTTGCCAAAAAAGGATGAAAGTATTTTTTTGTCTTTTTCAGTATTGATGTTTATGCTTTTTAAAAGTGATGCAAAAGTACTATACTTTAATCGGGCATTCATTGTCTTTTTCCCTATTCCTGTTGTCTTTTTCCCTGCAACCGCGAAATAATACCATTACATAATATACTTTAGTCCAAAATCAATTTGGTATAAGTTCAAAATGGGCATATTTATACAGGCATCACACCTGCAATTCTGAATTGCGTGGGAGTTTGTTTTGTGCTTATAAAAAATCGTCTGCAAAAGTATGCTTCCGAGGGGTAATGTAATTCAATATAAATTTCGGTTAACGTTAATGTGGTATTGAGCAGCATCAACATGGCGCGTCTCAACTTATCTTTGAGGCAAAATTGGCTGATTACTACGCCTTCATTTGCTTTAAAAAACACACCTATCGCATCATCGTTGCCTCCCAATTGGCTCACCAGATATGCCGAACGAGTGATTGGATTATGGTCGTGCACCGTTTCTTCCCAAACATGACACAGAAACTTAATTTTTTCGGTGCTCCAACCTTCAATCACATCCAACAGATAAAGATTTCCAACTAATAAGCATTTTCTCAGTGCTTTTCGTTTCGCATCGCTAAGCTCTGCCCTCAGAATAGCACCATCCAAACTCACCACCTCATAGGCTAAACCCAGTGAGGTTAATACACTCTGCACCCACAGCACACAGCGACGCCCTATCATTCCACGAATTAAAATCATTGTTTTTTCCATACATCATAGTGTTTCGGCAGGCTGGTTTATATTAAAATTTCGATTCGTGTATTTATATCTTTAAACAAAGGTACGGAATTTTCGGGAGAAATGGAAGATGTTGGATATTTATTTTGAAAATTATTTTTTTTGTATTGATTTATTTTGTAATTTTGTGGAAATATTGAACACAATAAAAATGAAAAAAGCTGGGCAAAGCATAGCAAGGATGGCTTGCATTAATAGATATATTGAATATGGCGTGAATTCACGCCATACAAACGTTAGAAGTAATAGTCCCGAAACTCATAAAAAAATATGGACAAGAATAAATTAATAAAAGGAATTAATAAATACTTATCAGAAAGTATTAGGAAAGGAAAGGTTTTAGGTGGTGTGAAATTTATATCAATTGACAAAGAAAGTAAAGGTTACCTATTTGACTTTGAAGGGAATGAATATAGAGTTCATTTCTTTGAAAAAATGACAAACAACCCTGACAAATCTTTCATAAGAATTTTCGATTTTACAAGAGATAAACCTTCATTAGTTCAATACACAATTGACACGAGCAATTTTAATTCCAATGGAATAACATTTGAATTAATTCAAAATAGAGGAGCAACAATTGGGCGAAAAGTTGTTGGGTTAGAAGAACAGTTTAATAAAATCATGCACAAAAATGGTTTTAATATTGACAATGTTATAACCGAAAATGAAATTAAAAACATAAACTACGAAAAGGTATTAAATGATATTTTTAATTGGTTAAGAATAAGAGTTAAAACAAAACTATTGTTAGAAGAAAGATATAGAGACGTTGAAAATAAAACGGATAACAATATTTCAGGTAGTAGAGCAAAAACAGAAGGTGGACAAAAAGTTGTAATTTCAACAAAGGCAGAAAGAGATAGTTCATTAAGAAAGGATGCAATTAGTATACACGGAACAAAATGTAAAGTTTGTGATTTTGATTTTAATAAGACTTATGGAAAATGGGCGAATGATTTCATTGAAGTTCACCACATGAAACTGATTTGCAATGCAAAAGAAATTAAAGTGGAAACAAACCCTTCAACAGACTTGACAGTTGTTTGTTCAAACTGCCATAGAATGATACATAAAAAACGAGATATTGTTTTAACAATTGTCGAATTGAAAAAGAAACTAAACAAGAAATAACTACTACTGCCAACATGGGTTTGGCAAAAGTGGGGCTTTAGTACTAGGCTGAACATTTGTACTTTCTATTAGCTTTTGTACTAAATTTGAACTTTAGTGCTTTCTAAACTCCACCTTCGCCAAGCCCAAAAACGTTAGCAACAGCCGGAACGTTATAGCCAATGCTAAAAAAAGGAAGCCATATACAGACAGAACAAAAAATAAATAAATAAATAAACTTAGCCCGATGAATTACTGGACAGAATTAAGCATACAATACGCAAATCAGAAATCCTATTTGGACGACTTATTCCACGTTTACCCAACCATTCCTGAAGGCATCAGAGAAATCAATCAAGATAGTTGGGATAGAATTGAAACTGCTTTCAAGAAAAAGAACAACGATACTTTAATCAGAGAACTTATGAAGCATAACTTGTTTCCAATAAAGGACAGTTATGTTGCATATTTCAAAAGAGACAAATCTGCAATTGAACGTAATCCAAAAACAATAAACCGACTTTGCGGACGGCTTTATGAAATGGGATTAGATGCTATTTATGCACGTTGCAGCGAACCAAAAGAAACAAACAGACAAATCGGGCCTTTTTTTAGAAGGTGGTTAAACAGTAAATCTTTAGGAGTTCAACCCTTGACCCTTAAAGAATTTAAGAAAAATAAAAAGGATGCAATCCTTAATGGAAGTGATGCACAGTTAATGTCATTTGCCGCAAGTGAATTAAATTACACACATTCCAAAGGACTTGATTTCATTGGCAGATTTAATGGTAAGTATGTAATTGGAGAGGCGAAATTCCTAACCGATTTTGGCGGACACCAAAATGCACAATTCAATGATGCAATCAGTACAGTTCAAGCAAAGGACGTAAAAGCAATTACAATTGCAATACTTGACGGTGTTCTTTATATCAAAGGAAATAATAAAATGTATAAGGACATCACTACAAAATATTCAGAACTTAATATTATGAGCAGTTTAGTGTTTCGTGAATTCCTATATCAGATATAAACTACTATGAAACTACACTACAAAGACAAAAGGACAGAACAGGAGATATTTGATAGTATTCCCAATGTAGAATTGCATCAACAAAATAGTTCTTCAAGCAAAAATTTACTTATTAACTACAACAACTTAATTGCATTAAAACATCTTGTTACAAAGCACAATCTAAAAGGACAAATTGATTTAATATACATTGACCCACCATTTGCAACTAACAATACTTTTACAATATCGGAAGGCAGAGCAAATACAATAAGCAACAGTTTAAACGGAACCCTTGCATATAAAGATACTTTGAAAGGAGCTGATTTCATAGAGTTTCTTCGTGAACGATTAGCACTTTTGAAAATATTACTCTCAGATAAAGGTTCAATATATTTGCACATTGACTACAAAATAGGGCATTATGTAAAAGTAATGATGGATGAAGTTTTTGGAATTGAAAATTTTCGCAACGATATTACAAGAGTAAAATGCAATCCGAAAAATTTTGAACGCAAAGGATACGGTAATGTAAAAGATTTGATTTTATTTTATTCCAAAACGGACAATTTAATTTGGAATGAACCAAAAATCACATATACGGAAGAAGATAAGCTTAAACTTTTTCCAAAGAAAGATAAAAGCGGCAGGCACTATACAACAATTCCATTACACGCTCCCGGTGAAACTAAAAATGGAAAAACATCTCAGGCATTTAAAGGAATATTACCACCAAAAGGCAGACATTGGCGAAGCAATGTAGAAGTGTTGGAGCAGTTGGACAATGAGGGTTTAATTGAGTGGAGCGATAATGGAAATCCGAGAAAGATAATATATTTTGATGAGCAGGAAGGAAAACGATTGCAAGATATTTGGGAATTTAAAGACCCGCAATATCCTGTTTATCCAACAGAAAAAAATCTGGACTTACTTGACATTATTGTAAAAACTTCTTCAAATGAAAACAGCATTGTACTAGATTGTTTTTGTGGGAGCGGTACAACTCTTAAAGCTGCTCAAATAAATCAAAGAAACTGGATTGGTATTGACCAATCAGAAGAAGCGATTAAAGCTACAATAAAAAAACTTAATGAAATTAAAGGCGACTTGTTCATTTCTCAAACCGACTTTCAGCTATGGACAGAGGAACAAGAAGTTTCTAAACAAAGAAAGTTAGTTCAAACTTGACATACTTGAATAATAAAGCACAGGCTATAACGCAGGTATTGCAGACAATGCCGCCAGAAAGTTTTGTAGTAGCTTGAAACATTCGAGCGGGCGGCACCCCGGCCCAGCCGAGCCGCACCGCCGCCTCGGTGTCGAAGTCATAACGCCGGCCGCCGCGGCGCGGGCCGAGGACGGCGAGCAGCGGGGCGAGCGGAT